>JABDKS010000004.1 GCA_013002105.1 Pirellulaceae bacterium
AGGCCAGGACCTGTCCTGGCACAGCTGCGCCAGGACAGGTCCCGGCCTACGAGAAAATTAAAGTTGCTCTAGACCCGTCTGCCTGGCGCTTCCACCAATTTCGTTAGCTCACCCTGGTCCAAAAAAATGATCTGACATGCAAAGCAACTGTCGATCACGGCGTTGCCGGGACCGGCGTACGAATGCGTCTCCATTATCTGATCACAGGCGGGACACAATCGACGAACCTTCAACGCGTCAAGATCCAGGGGAGCGGGCATGCGATCTGTCCCGGGTGATTTGGATCGCAAATACTGAATCAGCATGCCGAAAACGTCTTGCTGAAACAACATTCCGCGGCAACTTGGACATCCAGCAAACTTGCTATTTTCGACCTCGCCGATTACTAACTCGCATTGGCAATTGGGACACATCACGCCGGATGGTCGATCGGTCGAAACACCACGTTGGTCAAAGCTGACGACCGCTTGACCAACGAAATCACAAGCGTGCTGGAGGCTATCGAATGAGGGAGTCGTGTTGGACATGGCAGCGATCAGCAGTGCAAGGAAAGTCGGCGCAGTCTTACGCGGTGACTGCTCTAACAAATCTACGTCGCACTCTCTTTTGGATCGCTCACTAGCAGGTAACCGCCAGACAAATTCTTGGCACCACGCCCCGCGCAATTGGCACGATTGATACATTGCCACCTATCTGCAGCCAACGCGTCGCCGTTGGCACTACCGTTGGCCGAGACAGTTATTTGGCGGTTTCGGTGAACCGCGATTCTCGTAGCACCGTCACTTTGATCTCGCCCGGATAGGTTAGTTCTTTCTCAAAAGCTTTGGCGATATCGTGGCAGATGGTAGCAGCCTGCTCGTCGTTCGCCTTGCTGCTGTTGACGATGACTCGCAATTCACGACCGGCACTAATCGCAAAGGCTTGGCGAACACCGTCGAATCGCTTTGCGATCGATTCCAATTCTTCCATCCGTTTGACATACCGCTCCAACGATTCCCGCCGCGCGCCGGGACGACTGGCACTACAGGCATCACCCGTTGCCACGACCATCGTATAAGGATGCTCGGTAACGATTTCGTCGTGGTGCCCAAATGCAGCATGCACGACTTCAGGTGATTCGTTGTGGCGGCGCAAGATATCGGCACCGATTTTCGGGTGCCCGCCTTCCAGTTCGTGATCGGCGGCTTTGCCGATGTCGTGCAGCAAACCGCATCGCCGCGCCAGATCACCGTCCATCCCAAGCATCTCCGCGATCATTCCCGAAATGAACGCGACTTCGACGCTGTGGCGCAGCACGTTTTGGCTGTACGAAGTACGGAAATGCAAGCGGCCCAGGAGTTGTAACAATCGATCATGGAGCCCCGGCACGTTAACTTCATCGGCCGCTTCGCGCCCCTTTTGCATGATGAATTCGTCAATCTGCTTCGTCACCTCTTCGACCGTCTCTTCGATTTTGGACGGATGAATGCGGCCGTCCGCAATCAGTTTATTAAGCGATTGGCGTGCCACTTCGCGACGCACGGGATCAAATCCGCTGACGATCACAACGCCGGGTGTGTCATCAATGATCAAGTCAACACCGGTCGCCTTTTCGAAGGCGCGGATGTTACGTCCTTCGCGACCGATAATACGGCCCTTCATATCATCGGTCGGAACATCCACGGTGCTGGTGGTGGCATCCGCGGTGTTGTTGGACGCGTACCGCTGAATAGCGGTCAACAACATCTCGCGTCCCTGAGCCTTGACGACTTCGGACAGCTGTTTCTTGTGCTTGATCAGGACCGAACCGCGTTCGTGCTCCAACTCCTGCTCCAGCGATTTCATCAACTGCGAACTCGCTTCATCACGCGTCATACCGCTGGCGCGCTCGAGCAAGGCCTGCTGTTCATGCTGAATGGATTTCAGCGTTTCGCGTTCTTGCGCGATTGCCTTGAGCTGTGTTTCGAGTCGAGTTTGGCTACTTTCGAGCCCCCGTTGCTGCTTGCGCAGCGCATCCTCTTGCTGTCGCAACTGTTCTTCACGGCGATCCAGCTTGTCTTCGCGTTGCTGGACTTTTCGACGTTCGCGGGCGACCTCGTCTTCGCCGTCGCTGCGGATCTTTAACGCCTCTTCTTTGGCCTCCAAGGTCAATTGGGTTCTCAGCGTTTTCGCTTCCCGATTGGCCTCGTCCAGAATTTCGTCAGCTTTCTCCTGCAGGCGAATTTTGTAAACCGACACCTTCCAACGCTGATAACCAAGCATCAGCACCGCGCCTGACAGAACGCCGGCCAGGGAGTACAGCGCGAACAAATTGGATTCGGCCAACAGCGTCAAAGGGACGGTCAATGGATCGATCGAATTTTCGAAGTCGGAGCGCAGGGTCAAACCTGTCGCTGCCAAAGGTGGCATTGTGAAAATCATGGGAAAGTCCTCGGGTGAGAGGACGCAAATGAAACCGCCTGCGAGCCATCCGTTGATTGGCTGCCCGATCGTGCATGCTGATATCAGCAGCAGCCTGGATCGGCAGCCCCCGTGACGATGCAACTGCAGGCTGATTCGACAAATGTGAATCAGCTCGTGTTGATCGCACGGGCGAGGTGTTTGACTTGGAACCGGTTAGACGTTCCAACAAACGGATCACCCGCTTGCTGATCGTCCAGCCAATCGTGAGGATCAAGGTCCACATCGTGCGGTTCCGTTAAGTCTTGGACGCCACAAGCCAGAACCCTTGCCACCAAAAATGGTGTCGACTGATCGTTCTAGCGGCGGAAAATTTTGCTGTCCGGAGGAGTTGTTAATCTTGAGTGAGTGATCGAATCCATTCATGGAGCGAACAAGTAAAAAGTTACCACATTTCGCCTTCATTGGTGAAAGCCTGCGGTGACGGTTTCCGTCGGGAATCCGAAAAAGTGGCGAACACTGCCAACGCTGACCCAATCGATGTGACAAAACCCTTGAATTCCAACAAATCTCCGCTCGGCAACGACAAAGCCATTGGCCCAAGCGACTCCGCAATCCCCGAGAGCGGCTTGGCCGACGACGATGGGGCATCAGCTTGGGCGAGTCTTTGCCAACAAGTCAGCAAAGCGTGGCCGATCGATCGCTGGCGGCATGTCGGAGTCGTCGTCGGATGTAGCGGAGGCGCCGATAGCGTCGGGCTTCTGCGAGCGCTACATCGGCTGAGCCAGAATCCGCAGGACGCACATACTGATCGTCGGGATCCGAGCAATCCTGTCACGCGAAATGCCACCCAAACGACAATCGGTTTGCGAAACGCCGGTACGTCACGAGGGTTTTTGGTCGTCGCACATTACAATCATGGTCTTCGCGGCGATGAATCCGATGGCGACGAATCGTTTGTCGACCAATTAGCACGCGGTTTGGGGCTTCGTGTCGTCCTACATCGTGGCGACGGTTCGGCGTCCGACGAGGCGTCGCTACGCAGTGAACGACAAGAATTCTTGAATACGGTCGCCCGCGAACATGGCTGTCGCTACGTCGCGGTCGCACACTCGATGGATGACAATGTCGAAACCGTCTTGCACCATCTCATGCGAGGAACGGGGCCGTCGGGCCTGGCCGGTATGCCGGTCACTCGCCCGGCAGGCAACACGCCGCACGATTCCGACTTTGTACTCGTTCGTCCCCTACTGAATGTCCGTCGTCAAGCGATCCGCGCCGCCATGCAAGAAATCAATCAAACTTGGCGAGAGGATTCCAGCAACACACAATTACACTACCGACGAAACTGGATTCGCAAGGAAGTGATTCCGATAATCGAGAAAAGGTTTCCCAATGCTACCGACGCGATGGGTCGAGCTATCGAGTTGCAGGCCGATTGGCGGCGGACCATCGATTCACTTGCCGATCAATGGATTCAGTCACATGTCACCGATCATCCACTGTCCATCAAACGTTCTGATCCGTCTGATCAGGCAATCGTGATCGCCGCACTGCAAATTTTGTGGCGACAGGCTGGTTGGGCACGAACCCACATGAACCGCGAACACTGGATTCGGGTCGCCACCACCATTAACAGTCAGAACGATCAGCGTTACTCGCTACCCGGTGACATCGATGTCATCGCAGTCGAAAACGTCGTTTCACTGACGCAGCGGGACCCTCGCTGATTGTTACAGTTGACGACGCACAGATTGCCGCCGATCGGATAAAAAAGAGACAGTTTGCGGATGACAACGGAAAGCAGAACAAAATGACGTGGGAACGATCCGAATTCGGAATGCACTTGTCCAGCGGCAGCGGGATCGGCGAATTGATGGACGACTTGGGACAGTCACTGGCCCAAGGCGGCGATCGCATCCGGATGCTCGGCGGCGGGCAACCGTCTCACATCGCATCGGTCGACGCAATCTGGCGTGAGCGAATGATGCAAATGGCGGCCGCCGAAGGTCGCTTGGAGCAAGTGCTGGGTAATTACGAACCGCCGGCTGGAAATTTGTCGTTCCGAAAAGCCGTCGCAGAACTTTTTGCGAAGGAATTTGGGTGGAAGATCACCGCCGATCACGTCGGCGTGACCGCGGGCGGTCAAACAGCACTTTTTTTTCTGTTCAATTCACTCGCAGGTCGGTTCGCTGACGGGCGACAACAAAAGGTCCTTTTGCCACTGGTACCCGAATACATCGGATATGCCGCCCAAAGCGTTGGAGGTGAATTGTTTTGTGCAGTGCCCCCGAAAATCCAGCTGAGCGGGGATCATCAATTCAAATACCACGTTGATTTTGACAACGTGAACGTAACCGACGACATCGCGGCTATCTGTGTTTCCAGGCCGACCAACCCGACCGGTAACGTGCTGACCGACGACGAAATCAACCGACTTGCAACCCTTGCCTCGGACAACAACATCCCTCTGATCATCGATAACGCCTACGGTGCGCCGTTTCCCAATGCAATATTTACGCAGGCGACACCGATCTGGAACGAGAACATCATTCTGACACTGAGCCTGTCAAAAATTGGTCTGCCGGGAACACGCACGGGCATCGTTATCGCGCACCCCGATCTGATTCGATCGATCGCATCGATGACCTCGATCGTTGGTTTGGCGAATACCAATATTGGGCAAGCGATTTGCGAGCCTTTGATTCGCAGCGGCGAGATTCTCCGGATTAGCAACGATCTGGTGCAGCCGTTTTACCGCGAGAAGTCAATCCAAACGCAACGTTTTGTCCAGGAATGCTTCGATGACAACCTTCCCTATCGTGTCCATCGCAGCGAAGGCGCTTTCTTTTTGTGGATGTGGTTCGAAGATCTGCCGATCACGTCTCGCGAACTCTACGAGCGATTGAAGGCACGTGACGTGCTGGTCGTCCCGGGCCATTATTTCTTTTTCGGCCATGACGACCCTACATGGCGCCATCGTCACGAGTGCATCCGCGTCAGTTTTACGATGGGCGAGGATGTCGTGCGATCTGGCGTGCAAGTGATCGCCGAAGTCGTTGCCGATGCGTACCGACAATAGCGAGCGAATATAGCAACGCAAACATCCAAGTTCTTGCGAGGCCATTACGGTCACTGCGGCCTGAAACACACTCATCGACGACGTAGGTTTCTCGTAGGCCAGGACCGGTCCTGGCAAATTTGCGTCAGGACACGCCCTGGCCTACAAGAAATCGAAACATGCTCTCGCGTCGTGGTCGTCCACGTTCTCAAACGTCCGTGGCTTGGTTCACGAAATGCGACTTCGACATCAACGCGTTAGGCCGCTGCTAACTCACGGTTCTCTTTGGCAAAGCTGATCCAATCGTTCATTTCATCCAAATCAGGTAGCTTTCCGCCGCGCAATATCCGCTTGCCTTCGCTGCTCTTGGCGATTGGAATGATGAGTCCCAAGAGATCATCCGGATCAAACTCCGCGACCTCTTCCGGCGTGGTGACTTCGGCTGCCACCAATAATTGTGCGTCATGCCCACGTAACATGGGGATCCGGCACACCAAAGTCGCTTGTTGTTGCCATTTCAGGATAGTGGCAGCGTCAACGCGACGATGATCCAGTTCGTCGGCCACGGTTTGCGGATCGGCACTGAGCAGGTCGTCAACCGAACTGATACCGATGGCTTCGAGTCGTTCGGACATCCGTGCACCGATCGAAGGTGCGTCGACAATCGGGCTCTCGCGCTCTAAGTAGAAACGCAACTCTTGCTCGGCGTCTCGGGACTGCTCTCGTTCACTGCGACTGGTTCGTTCACTGCGACTGGCGCGTTCACTGCGACTGGCGCGTTCAATGCGGTCCGCACTTTTGCTGGCACTGTGACTCCGCTCGCTTTGGTGACTGCGTGAGCGTCGACTGCGCGGTTCACGTTCGGATCGTTCGCGCTGGGGTCGTTCGCGGCGAACGTATTGCCGTGTCTCGAACTCGCGTGGTTCGTACTCGCGCGGCTCGCGAGCGAGACGTACAGCGCGGTTATTTGACTGACCGTTTCGCTGATTGCTGCTGCGACGGCTACGGGAGCCCGACCCGGTTGCACGCCTGGCGGTTCGCCTGGTTCCTCGCCCTTGCCCATTGCCGTCCCCGGACGATTGTCGGCCATTCGCTCGGCCCCCGTTGGCGGAACCGGCGCTCGAATGATTCCCAGTACCGTTGCCAACGCCACCGCCGGCACCATTTGACGTTCCCGATCTGCCAGCACCAGCGGAACCACGGACATTGCGACGACCTGATCGGCCGCCGGAACCGTGCTCGGATCCGCTGCCCAGACTGTTTCGCGAGACATGGCCCGAACTGGCGGGTTCGCGAGTTGCGTAACTGTAACCTTGCTGGGATTCGTAGACCGTTGCGTCGTGAATCGGATCCCGATCGCGAGACATCGTCCGGATCGTGCGAGGCGACCTGTCATCAACGTCACTTGGGTCACGTTGATAGCTACCGGTGGGCGATTCGACAAATTTGGACACGTCGTCCCGGATCACCCGTCCGTTGATCACTCGATCGTCGCTAAAAATCGGGCCCGTACCCGCATGAGCGGCGGTGTTTGCCGACGCGATCCAGGTGGTAATCCGTGAGAGCTCCTGTCGGTTCCCGCTCAGCAGCACACGTTGCCCTTCCTCGGTTGCCAAAAATGATTCAACGCGGTGCAACAGAGCGGTCGGCGAGATGGCCGACAGTTGTGCGGGATCGGTGATTCCACAACCGGCCAGGATCCTCGCATCAAAGCTTCGCAACTGAGGAACGCGGCAGACCAGTCGACATTCGCTTTGCCAACAGCGAATCGTTTCGGCATCCACATCAGCAAGCCCCAGCGCGTCGGAAAGGCGATTCGGATCTTGCTGCATCAGGTGAGTGATATGCGTCACATTGAGACCGCGTAACCGCGCCGCCACCACGGCATCAACCGACGGTGCCTGATCAATGGGACTATCAACACTCAAGTAGAAGGGTGTTTTTGGTTTGCTGGTCGACGCTACCGTGACGTGGCGAGACATGGAATGCTCCGTGGTGCTCTCGCCGCCGGCCCTATGGCCGACGCCTTGCTGGGCAACTGGCACCGCGGTCGTGTAGGTGTCGGCGTAGTAGTAGCCGTCACGAAAAGCGATCCCATCGGTGGCCCAGTCGGTCGGAGGCATCGCATGCTGTCGATACCGATCGGGTTGATCAAAAACACCGTAGGCTTCGCGCCACGCGGTATCCAAATTCCGATTGATGTCCCATTCACTGTTTCGATCCGAACTGCCACGGCGGGTGTCTGATGGGAACGATTCAGCCGAGTGACCGGGAGACGAGGACCGCGCGGAATGTGCACGATGGTTGCTGCGTGACCCGCTGCTGGATTGATAATCCATCTCGCCATAGTCCATTTCGCGGTAATTCGACGCGCCGTCATCCGATGCGCTGTGACCCGATGCGCTGTGACCCGATGCGCTGTGACCCGATGCGCTGT
>JABDKS010000029.1 GCA_013002105.1 Pirellulaceae bacterium
CCTTTGAGGATCTCGATCGTCTCGTCCTTGCTGGTCGGTTCGACGATGATCTCCTGGAAACGACGTGCCAGTGCATTGTCCTTTTCGATGTACTTGCGGTACTCGTCCAAGGTCGTCGCACCGATACATTGAATCTCGCCTCGAGCCAAAGCAGGCTTGAGAACATTGGCTGCGTCGATTGCACCTTCGGCACCACCGGCACCCACCAACGTATGAAGTTCGTCAATAAACAGAATGGTGTTCTTAACGCGGCGAACTTCGGTCATCACCGCCTTAATTCGTTCCTCGAACTGACCACGGTACTTGGTACCCGCGACCATCATCGCCAAGTCCAACACGACGATTCGCTTGTCGCACAAAATTTCAGGCACTTCGCCGGCGATCACCTTTTGAGCAAAGCCTTCGACAATCGCGGTCTTGCCCACACCAGCTTCGCCCAACAGGACGGGGTTATTCTTGGTACGTCGACACAGAATTTGGATCGCGCGTTCGATTTCGCGTGCACGACCGATCACAGGATCGAGTTCGCCCTTCTTGGCCAATTCAGTTAAGTCGCGACCAAAGCTGTCCAAAGCGGGTGTCTTGCTCTTACCACTCTTGCCCGACGTACTACTGCTTTCACCCTCGCCACGTCCGCCGCGCTCACCCACTTCGGCGCCTTCGAGTCCGTGACCGAGCAGGTTCAAGACTTCCTCGCGGACGTCTTCCAATTTCAAACCCAAGTTCATCAACACCTGTGCTGCCACACCTTCTTGCTCGCGCAACAGTCCCAGCAAGATGTGCTCGGTGCCGACGTAACTGTGGTTCAAGTTACGAGCCTCTTCCATCGAATACTCGATGACTTTCTTTGCTCGTGGTGTCTGCGGCAACTTGCCAACGGTCACCATCTCAGGACCGCTCTGCACCAGCTTCTCGACTTCTAGTCGGATCTTGCGCAAATCAACTTCGAGGTTCTTCAGGACGTTTGCGGCAACGCCGCTCCCTTCCTTGACCAAACCCAAAAGAATGTGTTCGGTGCCGATATATTCGTGGTTGAACCGTTGTGCCTCTTGGTTGGCCAGTTGCATGACCTTGCGGGCGCGGTCGGTAAATCTTTCGTACATGTTTTAGGGTCTCAAATACCGAGGTTGTTTACGATCCCCATGGAGTGGGTGATGCTCCACTGGGTTCGCGTCTCTTTTTCGATTGCAATCGTCAATCGGGATCGTTTGTGTTCTCTGCGTCCCACCATCGACGTGCCCGAGGGCGGTCGGTGGCAAAATGCCTCACAGCCCGCTACGAAGCGAACTGCTGCCAAACTGGCTCGTAATGTCGTTATCTCTTTTCTATGCAAAACCTACGCCACAATGCTATCTCCGCAGCCGTGTGTCGCTGGATCGTGATAGTAGGTCGCTACCAGAGGAACATGCGTTCCAATTCCACAACGCGTAACCACAACAACGATTCTACCGATTACGCGAAAAACCGGGGATAGGAGCTTCGCGTAAAGCAGATTACAAATCGCACGACTTGGCAACCGACCGTCAAATATCCGTGTGAATACTCGGCTAAAGCGGCGGAACGACAACCACGCTGATCGGCCAACAAGCGGTTTCGTCAAACCTCCCCTACGCTAGGCCGCTGTCAAATCGGCAGCAGATTGCACGCTTTTTTGCCCGCTCGACGTGGACTCTTGTTCGGTTGCGGCAAGATGCTCCAGTTCACGATCGATCCGCGACATCTCCGCTTGGATCTCCAATGACCAACTGTCCCCGATCTCGAGCCGCTTGAGCTCTGTCACAACCATTTTCGCGGATTCGGCTCGCTCGGTGTGCCGGTAGACACCCGATAACAGCAAAAGGGCGGGCGGATCGCGAGGCTCAATTGCTAGCACGCCCATCAACAGGCGCTCGGCCTGGTCCCAATCGGCCTGCAAATAGGCTTCTTGTGCGTCATCAAATTGGTCGGGTTGCTCGCTGACCGTACGGGGAGCGAGCAACAGTGGCAATTCACGGACGCTACGAATGACAAAAAAGACCCAAGCTCCAAGGCCAATCCAGAGAGCCGCATGAACCAGGAATCCAGATACCCACTGTGGATACAAAAATCGCGTCACAAGCAAAAGATTCAGTGCGACCGCAAACACGATTGCCGATGGCAGACCCGATAATCGTCCCCGCCACCAGAGCTCCGTCAGCCCCGGCCACAGGCAGGTCACGTAGTGACGCGAATCGATGGTCGCCGTTTTTGCCATAGTTTTCCTGTCAGCC
>JABDKS010000253.1 GCA_013002105.1 Pirellulaceae bacterium
GTACGCCATGATTCTATCCGTGAATTTGTCAACTGCAATGAAAATCGGTCGGCTGGGGAATAAAGTTAGACGTGAAGCTGGGTGAATCCAGTATCTGAGATTCAATAAGTTGGGTAGGTGGTTTCCACCAATACAAACAAATGAAAAAGACAGAAATGGATAAGACTCAACTAGATATCGAATTGGCGTTGCCAGAGGTAACGGACTTACGCGACGAGTGTATCGTTCGATTGAACGGGATGCTCGAATCGCGGGCGGGCATCGACAAAGCCCATGTTCGTGAGCACGATGGGGAAGCAAATGAAAAAATCTGCATTCACTTTGACCCAGACAAGATTTCCATTGGCGAGATTAGACAGTTTGCGATCCAGGCAGGCACCGAGTTGGGACACCAATACGGGCACTTGCTTTTGAAATCCGCCGCCATGGACACGCGAAAAGCGAGAAAGGTCAACGATCAACTAACCAAAATCAAAGGCGTGCTCGACAGTGGAGTTTCCGCTGATGGAATCATTCGAATTGAATACGCCAGAGACATGACGACTGAATCTTCAGTACTTGATGGTGTCAAGCAGCTGGGAATCCGGGTGCACAAGCAGCTTGTTCCTGTAGTTCAACCCAAACTAAACGAGCAACACACCGATCACGATCATTCGGGCCCCGATCATGACCATGACGACGCCCATGACCATAAAAAGTCAGGTGGAGCTCACGACCATAAGCATGGCGGGATTTTCGGTGAACGATCCGAATTGATTTTCGCGATCATTTGCGGAGTGTTATTGCTAACCGGCTGGTTGATAAGCTTCTCGTCGTCGATCAACACCTGGATTCCTTGGGCGTTCTACGCCGGAGCCTATTTCTTTGGCGGCTATTACATCGTCCGCGAGGCAATTGAAAAAATCCTGCTGCAGCGGTTTGAAATTGACTTTCTGATGATCGTCGCCGCGATCGGAGCGGCAATCCTTGGTGCCTGGGCAGAAGGTGCCTTACTGCTGTTCCTGTTCGCCATTGGGCATGCACTTGAAAACTATGCCATGGGCCGTGCCAGACAAGCGATCGAAGCCCTCGCCAATCTCGCACCCGAAACCGCAGTGGTTCGTCGCAATGAATCAACTCAGGAAATACCCGTTGAAGAACTTGTTCGCGGCGACATCGTCGTCGTCAAAACGAACGAACGGATCGCGGCCGATGGATTTGTTGTCAAAGGTCAAAGCAGCGTCGATCAGGCTGCCATCACTGGCGAAAGCGTTCCTGTAGACAAACAACCTGTCATTGATCCAGTGGAATCTGCGAAGAATCCGTCGGCGCTTGCTCCCGAGAACCGAGTCTTTGCCGGTACGATTAACCAAAGCGGTTCCCTTGAAATTCAGGTGACTCAATTGGCAAGCGAATCGACACTTGCTCGCGTCGTCACAATGGTCAGCGAAGCTGAAACGCAGCAATCGCCGACGCAACAGTTCACCGACAAGTTTGAAAAGTTTTTCGTTCCGGCAGTCGTGGCGTTGGCAGTCATTTTGCTGTTCGCCTTCTTGGTGATTGACGAACCGTTTTCTGCATCGTTTTACCGAGCGATGGCCGTGCTCGTTGCCGCTAGTCCATGCGCTCTTGCTATCGCCACGCCTAGTGCCGTACTCAGCGGTGTCGCACGAGCAGCACGTGGCGGCGTCTTGATTAAAGGCGGTGGCCCGCTGGAGAACCTTGGCCGACTGACTGCAATCGCTTTCGACAAAACAGGAACTCTTACAGAAGGCAAACCCCGCATCACCGACGTCGTTCCATACGGTGACGTCTCCGAAGGTGACTTTTTAAGAACCGCTATTGCCGTTGAAAAACTGAGCGACCATCCACTGGCCGCTGCCGTAGTTCGCGACGGGCTGGAGAAGCTAAACGGAGAGTCAATACCTGAAGCAACCGATCTACAAAGTATCACCGGGCGAGGAATCAAAGCCACCGTCGACGGCCAACCGGTTTACATCGGCAAAGACGATCTGTTTGCCGAAGTTGACGGCCCCGCATTACCTGATGATCTGCGTGAAACCGTCGAGCAACTCGAAAGCCAAGGCCGTACGACAATGATCGTTCGCCGCGGTGAACAATTCCTCGGTGTCATCGGCCTGATGGATACACCTCGCGAGGCTGCCAAATCAATGATCGCGAATTTGCGCGAACTTGGGATCGAGCGTATGATCATGATCTCCGGCGATAACCAACAAGTCGCCAATGCCGTAGCCAAAGAAGTCGGGATCGACGATGCGTGGGGCGACTTAATGCCAAACGACAAAGTCGAAGCGATAAAAAAGCTGCGATCAGAAGGCGACGTCGCAATGGTCGGCGATGGAGTCAACGACGCTCCGGCAATGGCGAATGCAACAGTGGGAATAGCGATGGGAGCCGCCGGTTCCGATGTCGCATTGGAAACTGCCGACGTCGCCTTGATGGCGGACGAACTTTCGCATCTGCCATTTGCAGTTGGCCTCAGCCGCCAAACCAGCCGAATCATCCGCCAGAATCTCTGGTACAGTCTCGGTATGGTCGCCATCCTCGTCCCCGCCACCATCCTCGGCCTGAACATCGGCTTCGCCGTCTTGCTCCATGAAGGA
>JABDKS010000076.1 GCA_013002105.1 Pirellulaceae bacterium
TCCTGTCCCAGATGCCGCGGGTCAGTCTTGCGAATGATCTCACTGACTCCCGTTTGGTTAAAACCCTTGAAGCCCTCATTGCGTTCGAGAATCTCTAAGTGGGATCCGACGACGCCTTCACGGCGAAATCGTTCTGCCTGGTCCGCGGTGATAAATCCTTTTGCCATGGCCGCATCGATCCGTGACGATTCAACCTTCCACATCTCGCCTTCGGTAAACGCCTGACGTAAATAATCAAAATCGGTGAACGGAGCCATTGTGTTGATGCCAAGTGACTGAAGTTGTTGCCTCGCTGCATCGAAATCAAACTGGCATTCCAAATGGTGCATTCCAGCCTGCAAAAATGCTTCACCATGCAACTCGCACCACAATCCAACCGTTCCCACGTGATCCTGCGCCGCTAAACCATCGTGCGCAAAATCGCCTGCCAATTCCTCCGGCGACAAATCCACATCAGCGAAAATCACGATCCCTGTCGCGGGCTGCTCCAGTACCTGCGCTCCCCAACCAGCCTGGCCACCGGCATAAAACCGCTCGCGGCAATGGAACCCCAGCAATTCCAAACATCCGATCAGCGCAGCAAAATTCTCGCGACTGTTTCGATAGGTGTGATGATCGTGATTGCCCCAACCGAGCCCCAGACGATCTTGACGCTCTTTTTGAACCCGAGCAGCATGGTTGCGTGATTGCCAGTAGTTGCGCTCGGCGACAAAAAAACGATCACACGCCCAATCGACACCAATGGCGGCGACCGCCTGTTTGATCAGATCCGACTCGGCTGAAAAGTCCGCTCGTTGGCGATCAGCAAACATCGCAAGCACTTGCTTGGCAGCCATGATTTGGTCCACGTCGATGTCGCATGGTTCCCAACGCAACCAACCGTGTCTTTGGCACACAAAGAATTCCGTATTGTCGTTTGACCAGACCAATGCACGACGGAACTGCGCACCATCGCGACCGATGATCTCCGCATCGCATTGGTTTGTGGCCAAGAAATCGGCCACTGAATCGACGCGGATCGCCATTCGCGACATGCGATCATTCAGCAGGCAGATAGGCGGAAAGAGACCTCCGTCATGCACAAACCAATCACCGCTCCCACGGTCGGTCGCGCCCCGAAATCCAGTTTGCCGTAACACTTCATCGACCCGCTTGCCATCGACCGTCTCGGATGCCGGGATCCCGACATGATCGACCCAGTCAAGCAATCTCGTACCGGTTTCGGTGACCATTCGGTCACGCAAATTTGCCACGTGATCATTTGCACCGCAAAACTGATCGACGAATCGACGGATCAATTGATCAGCCGGTTTCTGACGTTGCCAATCAAACGCTTCGTCAAATCCATCGACGGTTTGTTGTGACATTCGATATCGCCCATCGAGTAATTCGGAATTCAGATCGCTCAGAAGGATGCTTTTTAAGCGGCGCGTGGCGCTACCGGTTGGTTCACCCGCCTTTGGCAACAGCGACGACTTTGGCCGAGTCGCTGCCGGGAATCAATCTCAAGCTCACTGTGTTAGCCTAACAACGCCAGGCAGCGTGGGCAAACACAACAGCCAGCAAAATCACGAGCACCGGACGTCTTCGCCCACCGCCGTGCGGGGGGAATATTTCTCATTCGAAGTATGCCCGATCTCATTGGCTTACGATACAATAGATGCAAAAATATGCACTGCGATCCCCACGCACCCGCCCCGTCCGACAGTTTCCCCGCACCGCTTCGCCTGTACCGCGCCTAGCGACGGAAACGACCCAGCCCCAACGACGTAACCCTGACGACCATGATGGAATCGACTTTGGATCCTTCTGTACATCATCTGCACCGATCACGACTGGACAGTTCGACCCTACCAAAAGTGATATGGATCGCGATCGTTGCATGCGCGATGGTTTTGGCGACAGGCGCTGACACGTGGGCCAACGAATCCAAAGTCGACTTCATTCAACAAGTCCAGCCGATCTTGGCAAAAAAATGCTTCGCTTGTCACGGGCCGGACGAAGCCGAGGGCGGGTTAAGTTTTTCGACGCCGGAAACCGCGTTTGCCGAGACCGATTCGGGCGAACATGCGATCGTGCCTGGTGATATCGACGCAAGTCAATTGATGGTGCGGATCACCAGTGACGACGAGCACGAGCGGATGCCGCCCGAAGGCGACGAAGTGACGCCCGAGGAAATCAAACTGCTCAAGCAATGGATCGAGGAAGGTGCCGAGTGGAATAAGCACTGGGCATTCGTTGAGATGCAGCGACACGATCCGCCCGCTGTGGACAACGCCAAATGGAACAACAACCCGATCGATGCATTCGTGCTCGATCGACTCGCCGCTGCGAACTTAACACCCAATCCACCAGCCGATCGCGAGACTTTGATACGCCGCGCTTATTATGATCTGCTGGGCTTGCCGCCGACGGTGGACCAAGTTCGCAAATTTGTCGACGATCCTGATCCTCGGGCCTTCGACAAATTGGTCGACGAACTATTGGAGTCGCCCCACTACGGGGAACGTTGGGCACGATATTGGCTCGATCTTGTTCGCTACGCAGAAACCAATTCGTACGAACGTGACGGCCCCAAACCCAACGCGTGGAAATACCGTGACTACGTGATCCGGTCGTTCAATGACGACAAGCCCTATGACCAATTCGTGCGCGAACAGATTGCCGGCGATGAATTGGACGAGGTCACGGTCGATTCACTCACGGCAACCGGCTATTACCGATTGGGGATATGGGACGACGAACCGGTTGACCCGCTGCAAGCCCGGTTTGATGGCTTGGACGACATCATCATGACGACCGGACAAGCATTCTTGGCACTGACAGTCAATTGCGCCCGCTGTCATGATCACAAAATCGATCCGATTCCCCAGTCGGATTACTACAGCATGCTTTCGTTCTTAGAAGACCTGACACCCTACGGCAATCGTGGCGACCAAACAACGTTCAGCCAAATCGATGTTTCGCCGGAGGAATTGCGTGCACAATACGAAAACAGCCTGGAAGACAAAGCCAAAATCGAGACCACGATGCGCGAGATCGAACAGGCCGGAATCGTGAAGATGTCGGCCCCCGATCAACGTGCCACCGAAGGCCCAAAGAAGGATCGTAATCGTGTCTTGAATGAAAAGCTCAAGGACCACTTGAGCGACGAACAGTGGGCTGAATATCGAGATCTAAAAAAACGACTCAAACAAAACACGGACGACTACAAGAAACTACCGCCGCGCGAAACGGTGATGGGCTTGGCTAAGTATCGCAAAATCGATTCCCCCACGTTTGTTTTGTTCCGTGGAAACCCGACATCGC
>JABDKS010000077.1 GCA_013002105.1 Pirellulaceae bacterium
TGATGGCAATGCGGAGTACTTCCAAGATCAGCTCACGAGCATGATGGAACAGTTCAATCTGGACACCGACGGCGTCAAAGATCTCTCCATCGCGGCATTGATTGCCAAGATGATGGGCTTGGCAAAAACCGAGGACGTCCGATCGCAATTGACCAGCTTGCTGGGCATGGCTGGCACAGCCAATATCGCGGACCAAAAAGCGGGTCGATTGCTGGCATCCGCCGCGACCACCGCCAGCAACGGCAAGAAGTCCTAATTAGCGCTCGCCCGCCACACGGGCGGCGCGAAACGCAAACGACTCGTTCCCACGCCTCGCGTGGGAACGAGCAACCGGACACACCGACCGCTCGTGTTTCGTCAATGCGAGCCCTTTGTGACCACCGCATCCACCTGTCCAACAGCCGCATCGCTCCCAGTGACTAGGGTCACGCAATGAGCGAAAAACCGATCATCCATGTCTGAACCACAACTCGCCGCCGGCACCTACGAAGTCTTACGCAATCGATTGCGTGACGCCGCCAGCGATTTGCGTGGTCGTCTTGATACGCTCAATCAAGAACGGGCCGATGTTTTTGGAAACATCGATACCCATCTGATCACCACCGAACGGGTGACCACCGAGCACAATTGTGTCCCCCGCGACCTTGTCTCGATCGGTGATCGGTTTCTATTTGGCTACAACGTCCAATTTGGACTGAAAACCGAAATTGCACTAGCCGATGTCTTTTCGGTTTATCGTTTCGCCGAAAACGAATTCCACACCGACTCGCTGGAACTGATCGGCGACGATCGATTCAAGAGTGATTTCGACGAGCTCTACAAGTTCTACAAGGACACTCACTTTGCGAGGTTCTTTCGTGCCGGGCCGATGTTGCACATGGTATTCCAGGTCGGCAAAACATCGCGTGACATCAAGTCGTTCAAGTGGCGTGTGACACCCGACACGATCGAGTACTTGGATAACCGCAGCGAGCACGAAGTTCGCGATCCGGCGCAACATGAGTTTCGATGGACGCGGACCACACGTGATCAACATCACTACGGCACCCATCCACATATCTCGATTCAGGACAAGGTTTTTGTTGAAACCGTCGGCGGCGATTTGACCATCAAAGTCGAAAATAACACCGATAGCGGTGAAGGCATTTACGCCGAACCAGTTAACCACGCCGATCAGACGCTCGATGACGCGGAAATCCATTACGCGATTGTCGGCAATCTGGTCCTGCTAAAGATTCGTCCCTATCAAGAAGACGTCACGCGGTACTTGGTCTACAACGACAAATTGCAGCAAGCGATGCGACTGGACGAGATCGAACATGCTTGTGTGATGTTGCCGGGCGATCATGGTTTGATTTTCCCCGGTGGTTATTACCTGCAAACCGGCGAATTCAAACAATTCGATCACGGACTGAGCGACATGCGTTATCAACGCACCATCGCATCACCCAATGGCGAAGACTATCTGTACCTGTTCTACAACCCGGAGACGGGAACCTACATCCAACTGCGTTACAACCTGATTTCGCAGACGGTCGAAACGCCGCAGATTTGCCACGGGCAGACGTTTTTCGAACGCGGTGAAATGGTCTGCTTTCAAACGCACGACGAACCACAAAAACATCATCCGATCCAAATTTGGCAAACGCCTTTTACCGGTCCCAACTACGTCCCGGACAACCAAACCGATTCATTGCTGTTCAAAATCGGCAACAAAGAGATCGTTCGTGGGATGGCCGAGTGCACCGAATTGATCAGTTTGATCGACAAGGATGACAGCTACGACGGACTCTATTTGGACTTGGTCAAAAAGTCCAGCGACGTACTGGACAGCTACTTTTGGATTGACAAGGACGAAACAAAGAATCTAGCTGCGCCGGTTCACAAGATTCGTGAAGCGGCTAAAGCGGCGGTCGAAGAGTTCGAGAAGGTCGTCCGTGTTCGCCGCGACACGAATCAGCGCACCAAGGAAGTTCAAAACGCGGTCGAGTCGCTGATCAAATCAATCGAACGTAGTCGTTTCGAGACGATTGACGATTTTGTTTCCACCCTGGCACAGCTCCGTGAACAACGCGGGCACGCACTCGGGTTGAAAGAGTTGCGATACGTCGATGAATCGATCATCGAAGAACTGGAAAAAGCGACCGCCGAGCGAGCCGAGCGAGTCAGCCGACGATGTGTCGACTTTCTTTTGACGCCTGGCGCACTGGATCCATATCAGGAACGAGTAGCCGACGCCGGCACGAAAGTCGCCGATGTCAAAAC
>JABDKS010000255.1 GCA_013002105.1 Pirellulaceae bacterium
GTCGATGGATGAAAGAGAATGTTTTGTGAGCGATCGTCTTGCGGCAAACCGAGCAAGTGACCAAGCGAATGGCGAAACAACGTGGCAACCCGCTGGGCGATTCGCTGTACGCGCTGCACCGTGTCTATTTCAGCTCCCATCGCCTCTGGGTCGACCAGGGACATCGAGATTACTGCACCGTCCAAAGGCCGACTCAGTGCGGCAAAGCAATAGGGGGTGTAGTTGCCAACTAATTCAGCGCCTGTGACCAGCAACACAAAATCCCAGTGCCGCGAGTCCCTATCTTCGGTCGCCTGTTGCAACAATACACTCGGTTGGACTCGACTGCCTTCGGATAACTCCGGACGTTGAACCTGCCGAAATAGAAATTTGAATTCGGGAAAATCCTGCTCCAAGTCGCGCCTCGTTGACTCGACAGCCACATCGAGCGATTTGCGATCAATCTCGTCAAGTGTCCCCGCAACGACCAATCCGATCTCAATCGGCTCGTACTGTTGCTCGGATTCTGGGTTTTCGCCGCTCATTGTGTCTTTCCCTGTTCAGGCACACGAGTTGGCACGCACTTTGCGTACCAAACGTTTCCAATCAGATTTCCGCGGTTTCAACGCGGTCCCGTCAATCTAGCTGGAGCCATTTATCGTGGATGTGACACTACTTATTGTCTACCTGGCAATCGCAATCGGGTTCTCATTTGCCTGTTCGATCGCCGAAGCGGTGTTGTTATCCATCACTCCGAGTTATATCGCCGAGCGTCGCCAGGACGAATCCAAGTCTGCCAAGAGAATCATCTCGTTAAAGGAGAACGTGGATCGACCGCTTTCAGCCATTCTCAGTTTGAACACGATCGCACACACGGTGGGTGCGGCAGGAGTGGGGGCCCAAGCCGCCAAGGTGATGGGAGACGCTTACGTCGGTGCCACGAGCGCGGTTTTGACATTGATGATCCTGGTAATCAGCGAAATCATTCCTAAAACAATCGGTGCGTTGCACTGGCGTCGACTTGCTGCTCCGATTGCTTTGTTCGTTCAGGGACTGATCTGGTTCATGCTGCCGCTCGTCTGGATGTCCGAGGTGCTGACGAAGATCATTTCCGGGAACAAAAAGCAAAAACTAGTGACGCGGTCCGAGATATCTGCAATTGCGGAACTAGGAAAGCAAGAGGGCCTCCTCAAGTCTCGCGAGTCTCGAATACTCAGTAACCTGCTGAAATTGGACTCAATGACCGTTCGCGATGTGATGACACCGCAATCCGTTGTGATCGCCATGCAGGACAACGCAAGCATCGGTCAGGTGACCGACGATTTCCGAGACTTGCCCGTGTCACGCATACCGCTTTATCGCGATCGCCGCGACAACGTGACGGGCTTCGTCCTGAAAACCGATATTCTGAGCGCGATCGCAAGTGGAGAAACGGCGGACCCGCTGAGCGCGTATGTCAGGCCGATCGAGACGACCAGTCCCGACACGTCGATTGCTGCCGCGTTCGATCAACTGCTGGACAATCGGGCTCACATTGCACTGGTGGTCGACCGATATGGATCCGTCCAAGGGATCGTCACACTCGAGGACGTGGTCGAAACTTTGCTGGGAATGGAAATCGTCGACGAACAAGATCTAGCGGTCGACATGCAAAAATTTGCTCGTGAACGATGGACCGAACGTGCGAAACGTCAAGGAATCAAGATGCCAGAACAATTGACCGACACAGGATCCAAACCCGCAATCGAATCGTCGGAATCGCTTTTGTCGACCGAAAAGCTCGATTCACACCCCGCTCACTCGCAGCGATAGTTCTCGCCATGCAGGCGTCAGAACTGCCATTTCGCTTTGTTCCGTATGTTACCGGAGTCACTGACCGACGTGTGTTGATAACTGGGCGTTCCCAATCCGCTCTCACGGTTGGGTAAACTATCGCTAGCACCAAGAATGAATCACACAGCATTTTAGCTGGCCGCAACTAGCCCGAAATTGATCGCTGTATGGATTCACTCAATGTGACTTTCTAGCGATTGTCCTGTCTTCGACGATCTGGACGAACAGTCGCTGCGATAGCCCATTTCAATCAAGGGTCCCAGCTATGAACTCTGACTCAATTTCATTTCCATGCGTCGCTGCATTGATTCTCACTTGTTCCTTGGTCGCATCAACGGCCAACGGGCAGAAGAGTCAGCCAAACCATAAAGACGTCGCCTACAATGACCAGCATGCATCGCAAAAACTGGATGTTTACTTGGCGAAATCCGATCATCCGCTGCCCACCATGATCTTCATTCATGGCGGCGGTTGGCGCGGCGGATCGAAAAATCATGTTCCCGCCTGGCTCGGACGCGCGGTAGCCGACGGTTGGATGAATGTCGTTTCGGTAGAATATCGTTTCACTGACGTCGCAATCCATCCTGCCCAAACCAACGATTGTCTGCGTGCGATTCAGTTTGTCCGCGCCAATGCTTCCAAGTGGAACGTCGACCCAGACAAGTTGGGCGTGACCGGAGGATCCGCCGGCGGTCATCTATCACTCTGGGTTGCACTTCACGACGACATTGCCAAAGCCGACTCCGATGACGCGGTCGCCAGAGAGTCATCGCGAGTCGCTTGTGCCGTCAGCTTCGCCGGCCCGACCGATTGGACTCTTCTGGCTCAGCTCGAACATGCCCATCCTGCCTATCGCCAGTTGCTCGGATATGAAGCGGGAACTCCGGTCTCGCAAATGAAGACCGAAGCTATTGAAAGTGTGTCGCCCATCAGTCTGGTTAGCAACGACGATCCACCGATCATGCAAGTCCATGGCGACGCAGACCAGATCGTGCCCGTCCAGCACGCACGCCGGATGCACAAAGCATTAACAGACGCCGGTGTCGCATCTGAACTGGTAATCATTCCCGACGGTAACCACTCAGTTGCCGGTGCGGGTGATGTGGTGACTAAACAGGCAGCAAGATTTGCACAATCGGTCTTAACTGATCAATAGTCCATGCATGTGCGGATCGAGATTGAATAATTCGCAATTCTATTCCGCCGATTGTGAATTTGGTGTGCGCATCCAACGACGTGCAGGTATTCTCGAATAGGATATTGAATTGCCCCGGAAGCGACGATGCGGATTGTTTACAAACTACTACTGGCCACGAT
>JABDKS010000087.1 GCA_013002105.1 Pirellulaceae bacterium
GGGCTAGGCATCCTCTGTCTACTGCTGTTTAGCCCCACCATTTTTGGCGCGTTGGAAACGTACCTCTATCGGGTTCAAGAAGATGTCGAAGAACTCCTGAAGGCTTTGTCGTAGTCCTGCAAATACCCGAGTTAACACGTGGCTGAAAATCAAGATCGCGATCAGCGTACCGAGGACGCAACACCTCAGCGCATCCGCAAGGCGGCTGAGGATGGGCAGCTTGGTTTCAGCGCAGAATTCATTGCCGGGATTATCCTGTCGACGGCTGCGGCGATCGCGTTGGCGTTCGGTCGCTCGTTCTTTGAGTCAATCGCTGACGCGATGACGCATCGGTTCACCTACTTTGAACCGATGATTGATGATCCGCGAATGCTGATATCCGCCATCATTGCCGACACGACTCTGTTTGGGATCGCCTGCCTCGCTTTTGTCGGACCAGTTGCGGTCGTGGCGGGGATGAGTGGTTTTTTGCAGACCAATTTCAACATCAGTTACAAACCGCTGGAATTGGATTGGAACAAGCTGAGCGTCAAATCCGGCGTTGGTCGAATTTTCTCCAGCAAGAGTGCCGTTCGCGGTGGACTGTCGATCATCAAAGCAGCCATTATCGTCGGCATCATTTATCTGATCGCTAGGTCGCGGCAGGATCAGATCGCATTGGCCGGATTCGGGTCGTTTCGTGACCTGATGTTTTCGCTGTGCGAAATCTTGCTTTTCGCATCCGTGGCGATCTCCGCCATGATGTTGGTCGTGGGGATGATCGATCTTGCCTACCAAAAATGGAAACACTTGCAGGACATCCGCATGAGCCTGCAGGACATCAAAGACGAGCACAAAGAATCCGAGGGTGACCCACTGATTCGTGCTCGTGTGAAACGATTGCAATCTGAGATGGGTCGCAAGCGGATGTTGGCCGATGTTCCCAAAGCAACCGCCGTGGTCACGAACCCGACCCACTTCGCCGTCGCCATTCAGTACGACCGTGAAAGCATGGAAGCACCGATCGTGCTGGCCAAGGGAGCCGATCACCTGGCAAAGAAAATCATTGCGATTGCCAAAGAAAATGGCGTGCCCGTTGTAGAACGCAAGCCGGTTGCCCGTTTCTTGTTCGCCAACGTGAACGTCGGCAACGCAATCCCGTTCGAGATCTATCAAGCAGTCGCGGAAATTCTGAACTTCGTCAATCGCATGCGGAGCGCGCTGTAGGCGTCCGGGCAGGCGGAGAATTAGTCGGCAGCCGAAAAGTACTCATGACGATTCCCTTTGGCACCACCGGGAATCATGCCGTCTGACGGATCGCTGCCGTCGGCCAAACGAAACGCGATCGCAACGGGGAATTCGCCCTCGGGTGCAAAATGCGTATACGGCCCGGTGCCCCAAAAGTTACCCTTGGCCACCATGTCGAGTTGCGTGAATTCGCCGTCGGTCAGCTTGATTTGACCAAGCAAACTGACGCGGTATCCACGTTTGTGATCGGCCGTTTCCAAATGGGCGGATCCGTCGATCCGTCCGTCCGCGGCAATGGTCAACTCGATGGATTTGACTTCGTTGGGCCTCCACCGCGGTGGCTCACCTCGGGTGAAGTCGTTCAAGTGAAAACGAGCAATACGCTGGGTTAGCTCTTTGGGAAAGTCGCCGCCGCCATCGGCTATGACTTTCGCCAACTCATGCTTCTCCTGCTCGGTGAACCAAACATTGTCACGTCCGACCGCATCGTGAAATACCGCCGTCCAATCGTCGGTGGGACGGTGACCGCCAAGTACCTTGCAGTTGACGCGCAAAATCAATCCATTTTTTGGCGGGCGTTGGTCATAACGCTCGTCAACCTCTTCCGATTCGATTGGCCCGACCGACTCCAAACTAGCGGCGTCAAATTGATCGAGTGCTTCCCGCATCAATCGACCAATCCGTTCAGGACCACGATTATTATTAAACGCGATTAGCTTGCCGTCCGGCGTACAGATGTAGCGACCTTGTGTCGTCGAATTGAAATCCTTGCGTGGACCTTGCCCCGCAATTTTTCGGTAAAAATCGCCTTCGGCGTCTTGTTGTCTTCGTTGATACCACTGGTCGATCGCGACCGGCACGAAATCGTTTTGCAACATGTTGATGATCTGGGGATCGGCAAAGGTCAACGCACGGTCAACCACTCCGTTGTTTCAGGTACATCCCAACGGATGTCCATCCATCGCCCAGATGAAGATCAGCTTCTTTTCTTCGGCCGCCCGCCGCTGCGCACTCAACAAATCAGGATGCCAGGGGATCGACTTCCAGTCCTCGTTCTGTGGATCCAGTTGACGATGAAGTTTCACAAACTCTTGCGAAGTTAATTTGTCTTGCGCAGTGGTTACCGTCACTGCGAGTAAAGCGATCAGGATTGAGAGCGTGACACGCATAAGAACTGCCTGTGAACGTAGGGGGAAAGGCGGAGTGAATGGCAGGGGACGGGCGGAGATGACCTTCCAGGATAACCTTTTCGTCTGACGACGAATCGGAACCCGGCAGCGCAATCAATTGATTCTCATGAAAAAATGTCGTCGATATTCTTCGGCGATTTCTGTGGGCGGTCCCAACAGCGGCGGGCCAAAGCCGTCCGCTTTTCCATGTCGCCAGCGGCGACCCCCGTTTCGCCACGTCCGCCGTAGGCGTGAATAACAATCCTTAAGCTGAGTGATTCGATTCCCCCACCGAGATTCGATTCTGCGATACGGACGCGCAACGAGCTTTTACTCACGGTGGGAATCTGATTCTGGAATTCACATCGACGCTCGCATCGTTATAGTCATTGGCAAGGCGGATCGACTGAACCATACTCAGCATGGACCAGGATGATGCATCCACGACGAACCGTCTTGTTGACCGGCGCCTCGACTGGCTTGGGTCTCGCGATCGCCAAGCGACTTGTACGCGAGCCGTTTCACCTGATCCTCACAGCGCGAAACGATTCTTTGGATCGATTCACAGCGGAAGGAATCACCGAAGGCGAACATCTCTGGATTCGTCCACTGGATGTCACCGACTGCCAACAGCGGATCGAATTGGTCCACGAAATCGATGCTCAGCTTGGTGGTGTCGACGTCTTGATCAACAACGCTGGTGTCGCTTTTCGGTCGTGCGTCGAACACGTGACCGAACCGGAACGATTACACCAGATGAATATCAATTTCCGTTCGCCGATCGAGCTTGCGAGACTCGTGATGCCGGGCATGCGAGCAAAGCGGGCTGGAAAAATCGTCAACATTTCTTCGGTAGGCGGGATGATGGCCATGCCTACTATGTCGGTCTATTCCGCATCCAAGTTCGCTTTGGAGGGTGCTAGCGAGGCGCTCTACTACGAACTGAAACCGTGGAACGTCTCGGTCACCTTGGTTCAACCGGGATTCATGCGTTCGGACGCGTTTGCCAAGGTGCCCTACACGCAGCTGAGTGCGGAAGCATCAGCGAACAACCGCTCGCCGTACCACGAGCACTATCGCAACATGGAGGATTTCATCGCCAAATACATGACACGTGCGACGGCGACACCCGATTCGGTGGCCAAGAAGATCGTCAAGGTAGTACGATCAAAATCGCCACCGCTGCGAGTCAGCGGAACGCTGGATGCGCATCTTTTTTATTACCTGCGGCGACTGTTGCCCCGTCGCCTGTATCACTGGGTGTTGTACCGCAACCTGCCAAACGTTCGGACTTGGGGACAGCCTGCGGCAACGCCTGTCGTCGAGCCGTGCACCGAGGTGCCAACGGCAGGCGGGACATTACCGATGGGGTCAGCAGCAATGGGGTCATCGGCGATCGGGGCAGGCGGAATCGACAAGCGGGATCCAACGGTCACGGCCGATCGCATCGTCGGTGAATTCTGACGGCGGCGAACCGGCACGACGATCACGAGTTTTGAAGTTTCGTCTGTTGAGACAACGCGATGCCTGACGCAAACTCGCAACTTTAAAACTCTTGAGCCGCCCGAATCAACTGGACGTCGACGAACCTTGCATGGACTCAATGGCCGTCAGGAACGACAACATCGTTTGGTACCGCTGGTCGGGATCGACCGCCATCGATTTGGCGATGATCTGGGTACACGCGGCCGGCAACTCGGGATTGACTCTCAGCGGATCCGGACGCGGGTCTTTCAAATGTGACGCGGTGACATCGTCGATCGTCATTCCGCCATAAGGCGGAGTACCGGTCAGTAAAAAGTAAAACGTGGCACCGAGTGCATAAATGTCGGTCCGTGCATCGACCTCCTGCAAGCGGATTTGCTCGGGACTCATGTACATCGGCGTCCCGATCCGTTTGCCCTCTCCGGTCAACTCCAGATCGCGAGTATCACCAGTTTGGAATTTGACAATCCCAAAATCGCTGACCTTGACTTGGTCTAACACCGTCAACAGTAGGTTATCCGGTTTGACATCACGGTGGACAAGATTGTTTTCGTGGGCTGCATGAAGCCCTCGAGCGGCCTCGATCACGCAGCGACACGATTCGTTTAGACCTGGCGGACCTTGCTGCACCGTGCGTGTTTTCAAATTCCCATTCTCTGCATATTCCATCACGATATACAACGAACCTTCGTGCATGTTGACGTCGTAGACCGAAATGATGTTAGGGTGATCGATCTGTCCGGTCGCTTGAGCCTCCAATAAGAAACGCTGCGTCCAGACATTGTTGTCGGAAAACTTTTTGGACAAAACCTTGATCGCCACTTCACGCTCGATCAGTGGATCGTAGGCCAGATACACCTTACCGCTACCGCCAGTTCCCAACGTTTTGCGGATTTCGTATTTGCTAATCGTTTGGACGGGGGCTAAGCCGGACGATCTGGAACCTAGTTTCTGCTCAACACGGTCCTTGCTCTGGGAGGTCTGATCCACCGATACGTGAGTCGTTGTATCGCCCAGTGACGACCGGTTTTGGTTCGACAACAGATCGCGGTTCATCCGCTCGAGCGCGACGGTTGTCTTTCGCTCGCGGATCGCCCGTTCGATTCGAGCAAACACCACGGGCATATCCAGCGGCTTGAGCACGTAATCGTTCGCGCCCCGATTAAGCGCTTCGACAACATCTTCACTGTCCGCCTTGGCAGTGGCCATGATGATCGGGATCTGCGATGACGATGCCGACTGACGAACGACCGCCAACATCTCCAGACCACTCATGCCTGGCATCATGATGTCCAGAATGACCAGATCGATGTCCTGATCTTCCAAAATCGCCAATGCCTCATAGGCACTCGCCGCAGTAACGGCTTCGTAATCGCGCTTCGTCAGCCGACGCGACAGCATGTCCCGATTCATGGGCTCGTCATCGACAACCAGAATACGACCTAACATCCACACGTCCAAAAAAAATACCGGCAACCGATCAGCCTGTAGCATAAAGGTTGGCGACACCCGTGACGAGGATAAAGAGGATTTACGCGTTGCAGGCCCCGGAAGGCCCAAAACGAGTTGATTCGCAACCCCCGGTGGTGACCGTGCCGGTAGTCACCGGTCGATTTTGACAGCGACAGGCCGATTTGCCATTGCTGACGAAAGCATTGGCTCATGACGCTCGTATGCGGCCGGCCGCAATCCTGTCTTGGTCGTTGATTCTCGATGCCGGCGCGGGGTTTCAACGGAGGCGGGAGCATATCTGCGATTGCTGTCGATTCATCGTCGATTCTTGATAGCCCAGGATCTGTCCTGGCAACCTCTCGCCACGACAGGTCCTGGCCCAGGGCTTGAAGGGTCTTTGATTTCCTTCGGTTTGAGTCGTCTCGCCGCAAGAACATGCTATTGCTGCGAGTTTTGATGTTGCGTCATTCCGCGATCGATTCTCGTTTGAGTCGCAAAGATGATTGCAGAGCGCGC
>JABDKS010000093.1 GCA_013002105.1 Pirellulaceae bacterium
CTAGAATCGGCTGATCGGATCGACGAAACTCTGAGTGGTGGGGAACACTGTGCGAGTTGCAATTTTGGTAGGCATGACGTTGAGTTTTCTCTCAATGGAGTTGCCAAGGGAAGCCGCGGCGGAGAAACCGTCGAGCAGCAAGTCATCTACATCGCATCAGCGATCGTTCGAACCGGGTTCGTCTCGCCTGGCAAAGATCCTGCTTGGCCGTAACGAGGCGCGTCGTCTGCAGGCCCTGGCTCCGCTGCAACATAATGTGGCTGCCAGGCTCGATGCGATCGACGAACTGATCTACGTGCTGGAGGCTCACGCACAACAGGTTGCCAATGGACGTGAATTGGCACCCAGCACGGTTGAAGTCGTCGAATTGTTGGCCACCATCAACCGTGACCGAGCTCATCAGGCGCTCATTCACATGCTTGATTGCCCGACGATGGATATCGCGATGGTATGCGCCAACGCGTTGAGCCGCCATCAGCGACACGACGCGATTGATGCGATCAAGATGCAGGTCGAGCGCCCTGAATGGAAAAACCACTACGGATTCCGTTTGAACTTAGTGCGATCGCTTGCCCGCATGGATCACCCCGACGCCTACGATTACTTGCGACTAATCCGCAAACGCTCTGACGGGCAACTGCTGTATGAACTGAACAAGTTATTGGATGACGTCACACTGGATGACTTTCGCGGCGATGACGCTCTGTATCAGGTGTTCAAGCGGGAGATTCGCCCCGAATCGATGTTTCAGGCGGCCAGCTATAGCGAATCCGCATCACGAATGAAACTGCAACGGCAGCAGTACTATGGGATCGATATCAATGCCAAACGACTGATGTTTATCATTGATCACTCCGGCAGCATGCGTGCCCCTGTCTATGGCGGCACACGATTAACTCGTGCAAAACTTGCGTTAATCAGGGCGATCAAAGAATTACCCGAAGACCACGAATTCAGCATCGTGTTTTACGAATCTGCTGTCCGCGTCTGGCGACCGGAGTTGGTCTACGCCAGCGAAAAGAACAAGACCGCCGCGTACCGATTCATTAACCAGTTAGGTTACGGTGGCAGCACCAATACCTATGGCGCACTGCGCCGTGCGTTGGAATTTGATGATGATTTGGAAGCCGTTTTCTTACTCAGCGACGGAATCCCAACCAGCGGTCCGATCGTTTCACCGACGAATATCATTCGCGATATTGTGCATCGCAACCGGCTTCGTCATCTGACGATCAATACGATTGGCATCTCTCTGAATGCAGCCACTCGTAATTTCCTGCGAACCTTGGCTGATCGTTGCGACGGTGCTTTTCGCGAAGTCGAAGATCCGGGCCATGTCAACGAGGCAGTTCGTAGATAGCGAACGTCGCGTTTGATTCGACACCCACCGGATAGACCTTTACCAAAGGCAACTGCTGGCCGGTGATTCGGCGGTCAACGATCATGAACCGCACTGAGTATTGTTCGCGGTAGCGCCGCAGTTCGGAATACTTGATTGTCACGCGCACGGTGCCGAGACGTTTGGGAAACACGTCGACAAATCGTCGCTGCCATTCTTTTAAGCTTTTTGCATCCTGCGGGACATCCTTCCAATTCACCACTTCCGCACGATGCGCATACCATTTAAAGGTTTGCTGATGTCTGGGTGTCAGGAAGATCTCGTCGATTGGAGTCGATCCACGTGCCCATCGACACGCCGACTTCCAATCCTCAAATGCCGCACGCTGTTGGGCCGGTGTGGCATCTGTGTGCCAGCCCAGCAATCGATGGCTGGCCGATGGGGGGACTCCCAATCGTGTTTTTTCCCAACTTGTGTGGACTATCAAAGCACTTGCGACCAGCAGCACAGCGACACCAATCGCCCGCATCGATTGAACGCCGGTGCCGCGATCTCCGATCGTTAAACGCATCACCAATAGGCCGAACATCAGCGGGACGATCGCATCGGTCAATCGGAACCAGTAGTAACGCAGCAGCTTTGCGGCAAGGTCCGGCAAGTACGGAGGTAATAACCCGACCAACAGACCAGCTGACGCGATCGCGACCGATCCAATCGTG
Source organism: Pirellulaceae bacterium (assembly GCA_013002105.1). The sequence goes on from JABDKS010000093.1 coordinate 2,059, forward strand.
AACCATCCGATCCGCCGCCAACGCTGGTCGTCGTCGACCAGGCGAACCCATTTCCAGAGGACCAACGTTGCAGTAATCAGAACACCGTGCCGAATGAACCAGATGGTTTGAAAATCGGCCGGTAGGAGGTGATGTTTGATGCGAAAGTACGAATAGATCTTCGCTGCGTCGACGGCGTCCTGCCTTGGAACTCCCATCATCAACCAAAGCGCCGGCACTAATCCCAACAGCGCAATCGCCCCGCCGACAAACAACTCCTTGGACAACAGCGGCTTCGCGTCTTCGCGGCCCCGCTCGGTGAACAGCCAAACGATTGCCGCCGCGATGACCGACCAACCGCCCGAGAGCACGTGAAACGCCGACGCGACCCCCAGTAGCGGCCAAACACGCTCCCATCGGCGCTGTGTCAATTCGGCCAGCGCCATCAACACAAAACCGTAGGCAGGAACCTTGGCTTCGATTCCGCCGACCACCCATTCTCCCGCCAAGTTGCCGTACTGAATCCCCATGATCCACACGATGGCGACCCCAACGCACGCGTACGGAACAGACATCAAATTGGCGGACAGTCGCTGCAACCCAACTGCCAATGCCAACCATCCGATAACGCGGCCGATCCATGCGGTCGCGGCAAGCGATACAAACTTGGTGGGCCACCCGAGTAGTACATAAAACGTCGTGTGGGCTTTTCCCGATGCGGCGAATAAATCGTTTTGGCACCACGTTGGATCCCAAAAATTCTTTGCCTTGACCAAATAATGAGCTTCGTTGACCATTGGGGCCAGGTCGCCGGCATAGACAAAGAACACAGCCATCAGCAACGTGACTTCGCCGATGGTTCGCCATTGCTCGCGATTCAACATAGATCGACCGCCATCGTGATCGCAGCGAGCATACTTTGATGATTGGCTTTTCCCTGCCAAGCTAGATCAAGTGCTGTGCCATGATCAACACTCGTGCGAACGATTGGCAACCCGAGCGTGACGTTCACCGCGTCGTCGAACGACAGCGCCTTGAGTGGAATCAGTCCTTGATCGTGGTACATGCAAACATACACGTCCGTGCGTTGCCGGATCGCTGGCGTGAACGCGGTATCCGGCGGCAGCGGGCCGGTGACCTGCAGTCCCGACTGTCGGGCTTGTTCGATCGCCGGCACAATCAAGTTGGTTTCTTCGCCGTGGCTGAACAAACCATTTTCGCCCGCATGTGGGTTCAGGCCACATACTGTAATGCGTGCAGGCCGACCCAAACGTCGCGACAACGCAGCGCCACCTAAACGGATCGCTCGCAAAATCAGCTGGGTACTCAGTGTGGATGAAACGTCTGCCAAAGGAATATGGATCGTTGCCAGAACACACGAGATCGTTTCACTGGTCAACATCATGCAGAAATCGGTCGTGCCAGTTCGATCCGCCAGTAGTTCGGTATGGCCGGGGAATTCGATTCCTGCTGCATTCCACGCGTGCTTGTGGATCGGGCCGGTAACAATGGCGTCGATGTCATGACGCAGTGCAGCGGTGATAGCGAAATCGACGGCATCAAACGAGGCTTGGCCGGTCGCTTTGTCGACGTGTCCGGGTCGCACGTCTTGCCGAGCCAGATTTCCCACATCCACCAATGCAGACTCAGTGCGCTCGGACACCGACTCCAGCGGGATTGTCTTGGGGCATGGGACCCCTAATCGCTCCGCAATCGCCGCGACGACCGCTTGGGGGCCGAAAACCAGTGGAACGCAGCGTCGCCGGATTTCGTCCAAACCAGCACATTGGAGGGCCAATTCGGGGCCCACGCCCGCCGCATCACCCACAGTGATCGCGATTCGGGGGAGTCGGTCGGCCGGCCGTTTTTTGGACATTGCTCTGGCACTGAGCGGTAAGATTGAGTGTGATGATAGAGGTCCAGCTTAACGGATCGAACCGTTTTAGAAATCGCCCTCGATCGGGCCAACGTCTCGCGGTGGCGACGATCGATCCAGGGCACCATCGGACCCAATGATGATGTGATGCTTATCGGACTCGCCCATCCTCTGCAAGAGTCGAGAACTGACCGAATTGACCAACGCCATGAATCCACGAACGATCGGAACTCTGCTTCTCCTCTGCGCCGCGACCCTTGGTTCAAGCGTACCGGTGTCGGCAGCCGACGTGATCGCCGTGTGTCCGGAAAAATTTCGCGAGTCGCTCCAACCTTGGCTGCTTCACCGCCGCAGCGAGGGTATTGAAGTCGCGGTTGTGGATTCGACGCCCGACGCGCAGAGTCTTAGCGAAGCAATCGGCGGACAATCCAACGATCAAACGAAGTACGTGGTCTTGGTGGGCGATGCACCGGTGATCGGCAATCGTGGTGATAAAACCCGTCAGGTGCCATCGCATTATCTAAAAACCACCGTCACATCCAACTGGGGATCGACGCCAACGCTGGCTTCGGACTTGCCATTTGGCGACTTCAATGGTGATCAGGTCCCTGACGCTGTCGTCGGCCGACTGCCCGTGCAACGCGCCGGCGAACTGGATCAATTGATTCAGCGGATCATCGCATACGAGCAAAGTGACGATTTCGGCCTCTGGCGAAGTCAAGTGCAGCTGATCGGCGGTATCGGTGGTTTCGGGGCAATGGCCGACGCCGCCATTGAATCGGTGACGCGTACTGTCGTTACCAGCGTGTTGCCGACCGAGACGAAGACATCGGTTGCCTATGCCAGTCCCGGACATCTGTTCTACCCCAAAGGTGAATCGTTTACCGACGCGATCGTTGATCAATACGCTCAGGGTTCACGCTTTTGGGTCTACGCGGGGCACGGACGTGTGACCGCCTTGGATCGTGTTCCGCAAACTCGTGACGGTGTGCCCGTCTTGGATCACCAAAGCATCTCTCGATTGTCTCGTCCAGCCAAATCAGCTCCCATCGCGTTGATGTTGGCTTGCTACACCGGCGCGATTGATGCGGCAGATGACTCACTGGGCGAGCGAATGATGTTGTTTGACGGCGGACCGATCGCAGTGTTCGCGGGCAGTCGCGTGACGATGCCCTACGGTAATACGACCGCAGCCGTCGGTTTGATCAAAGGTGTCTATGAAGAAAAGCTGCCGCGTTTGGGCGATGCGTGGCTGAGCGCATTGAAACAAATGCATGCCGATGATCCCAACGACAAATCGACCTCGCGAATGATGATCGATGCGTTGGCGACGATGGTCAGCCCCGCAGGCACCAAGTTGGTGGACGAGCGACATGAACACATGGGCTTGTACAATCTGTTTGGCGATCCGCTGTTGCGATTGCATCCTCCCGAGAACGCCGAATTGAACGTCGCTACCGGATTCGCACCGGGACAGCCGATCGTCGTTGATGTCCATAGCCCCATCGACGGGGAATTGACCGTCTCGATTGATCGCCCGCTGGGCGCGATCACCAGCGGCGATCCCAACGCGACAACGGTGGCACAGCTGGTCCTGCCGATCAAAGCGGGCGGGAAAGCAAGTCCCCAATTTTTGTTGCCAGACGACGTCGTTGGCCCGCTGTTGGTGCGTGCGAACATCGCAGGCGAAACGACTTGGGCAACTGGATCGGCCAAGACACGCGTGCGGCAGCCGCGGAAATAGCGTGGCACCTTGGTGCGCGCGAGTCATCGGAGCATCCCGATCGCAGCATGCTGGAACTGCGCGATTCGTTTCAATCGCATCCAGCGGTCGTCATTGGGTTAGAGTATGGGTCGTCACCTGATCTCTCATGTTCGCTCCCGAGACGTCTTATGAATCGACTTTTGATTGTTCTTTGTTTTTGTTTGTCCCCGGGCGTCTTGGCGGAGGCGGCCGACAACCGGCCGCCGAACGTCGTCGTGATTTTCATCGACGACATGGGTTACGCCGACATCAATCCGTTTGGCGACACCAAATACCCCACGCCGAATTTGGATCGGATGGCTGACGAAGGACGTAGGTTCACCGATTTTGTCGTGTCGTCAGCCGTTTGCAGCGCGTCAAGATCGGCCCTCCTGACCGGCTGTTACCACCGACGAATTGGATTTGCCGGCGCCCTGGGACCCAAGGCCGATGTGGGAATCAATCCCAGCGAAACAACGCTTGGAGAAATCTGTAAGTCCAAGGGGTACGCCACCGCCGCGTTTGGAAAATGGCACCTGGGACATCATCCAAAATTTTTGCCTGCCAACCACGGTTTCGACCATTACTACGGCATTCCGTACAGCAACGACATGTGGCCGTTGCATCCTAATTCGATCGAAAAACGCAAGAAGGATCCACAAGCGTCGATCCCTTGGGCCGAATTGCCGATGATCGAGAACACGACAATCGTCAACCCGAGCGTGCAGCCGGATGATCAACGGCAAATGACCAAACAGTTCACCGAGCGATCCGTGAAGTTCATCCACGAGAACGCCGATCAACCGTTCTTTCTTTACTTGCCTCACCCGATGGTACACGTGCCACTTTATGCCTCGGACGATTTTGAGGGCAAAAGTGGACAGGGAATCTTTGGTGATGTCGTCATGGAAATCGATTGGTCGGTGGGCGAGATCCTGAAAGCGGTCAAGCAGATTGGGCAAGATGAAAACACATTGGTCGTTTTCACAAGTGACAACGGCCCTTGGCTTTCGTATGGCACGCACAGTGGCAAAGCAACGCCCCTGCGTGAGGGCAAAGGGACGATGTTCGAAGGCGGTTATCGTGAACCGACAATTATGTGGTGGAAGGGAAAAATCCCAGCGGGCACGACATGTGACACGCTCTGCAGCACCATCGACATCCTGCCGACGGTCGCCGCGATGATCGGGGCCGATCTGCCCGAGAACAAAATCGATGGTCATGACATTCGACCACTCATGTTCGCAGAATCCGAAGCAGTCACTCCGCATGATGCGTTTTACTGTTACTACAAAAGTGGCGAACTACAGGCGGTCCGCAACGAGCGTTTCAAGTTGATGTTCAAACATAAGTATCGAACACTTGACGGCGCCGTCGGACGCGACGATGGGTTGCCCATCAATTACAAAACAGCCGAGATCGGTCCGGCGCTATTTGATTTGGACAAGGACGTCTCCGAAACCACGAATGTGTACGACAAGTTTCCGGATGTTGTGAAAGAACTGCAAGCCGCTGCCGAGCGGGCACGCGACGATCTGGGTGACAAGTTGACCAAACGAAGTGGCAGTGGTACCCGACCGATCGGTAGACTGGAAAAAGGCGACGAGAAGTTGCCGCTGGTTTGGTAGGAAGAAAATGGACCCGTTTTTACAAGCTGCGATTGACGAAGCCCACGCCGGTCGTGCCGAAGGAGGGATTCCGATCGGTTCAGTTTTGGTGTTGGAGGACCGTATCGTCGGACGCGGACACAACCGACGCGTTCAAAACGGTGATCCCATTTTGCATGCGGAAATGGACGCTTTGCGATCCGCTGGCCGGTTGACCGCTGCGGAGTATCAGAAATCGACGCTTTATTCGACGCTGTCGCCCTGTGACATGTGCAGCGGCGCAGCATTGCTTTACAAAATCCCTCGCCTGGTCATCGGCGAGAATCGCACGTTCCAAGGCCCCGAAGAATACGTCCGATCTCGAGGCGTTGATCTGACGATTATCAACGACCAGCAATGCATCGAATTGATGCGGCAGTTCGTTACCGAGCATCCCGAACTGTGGAACGAAGACATTGGAGTTTAGGCCGCCAACTCAGTCCGGGGCATTTCTCTTGACATTGTGACGTGATTGGCAAACACTAAGGCTAGATTCCTCGCATCGACTTTCCGATGCGCCCTTTCTCGTATGTCGGGTTCGCTACGTCGAACCTCGTTCATGCCATCTTCAAAACTCCGCCGCCAAATTGCTTGGGAGGCGGCTCGTTTGATGTACTCGCGCGAAGTCGGCGAGTACTACCAGGCCAAGCAAAAAGCGGCTCGCCGCATTTACAAAGGCTGGATCAAGCCGGCGGATCTGCCGACCAACGCGGAGATTCGCGACCAGGTCCAACTATTGAGTCGATTATACGAAGAGCAAGATTCGCAGCAGGGTCGATTGTTGGAAATGCGTCTGCGAGCTGCCTGGTGGCTCCAACGTTTGTCTCAATTTCATCCGCGTTTGATCGGCAGCGTGCTCAACGGCTCCATTCGCGAAGGATCCGATATCGATATTCATGCTTTCGCTGCCAACCCCCACTCGATTTGCAATGTGTTGGATGATCTGGGGGCAGGATACGAGCTAGAACGAAAACGCATTCGCAAAGACGGCGAAGCGCGTGTTTACACACACGTTCATGTGCGAGACGACTTCCCAGTCGAAGTGACGGTGTACGAACCATCGTTGCTTGGATTTCGTTTTCGCAGTTCGATTACCGGAAAGCCGATCGAGCGTGCCAGCCTGTCGCAGTTGGAGCGGTTGATCGTCATGGAACATGACATCGATCCGGCTCAACAAGCAAGTCGGCTGTCGGAGATGGATACGCGTCCCGATCGATTTGCCGTCTTTCTGTCGCTGCTGGTACCCCTTGAAAACGTCCGGCAAAATCTGAAATACCATCCCGAAGGCGATGCGTTGTTTCACAGCATGCAGGTTTATGGGTTGGCGAAAGACGAGATGCCATACGATGAAGATTTCTTGCTTGCGGCATTGTTGCACGATGTAGGCAAAGCGATTGACCCAGATGATCATGTGGCGGCCGCTCTGGAGGCGCTCGAAGGTTTCCTTTCGGAGCGAACCGGATGGTTGATCGCTCATCATATGGAAACGCACAAGATTCACGATCGCACGATCGGGGCTCGACGTCGTAAGCGGCTCGTGGAGCATCCCTGGTATGACGATTTGATCCTGCTGGGCGAATGCGACCGCGAGGGTCGGATTCCGGGCGCCGCGGTCGAGTCGCCCGAAGAGGCACTCGATTACATCGAACAAATCGAAGAGATGTTTGGGTGAGCAAAGCCGTATGTCTACGAGCGGGCCGTCCCGACATTAATCGCCCGCATCGGTCACTCGCGGATCTCAGGGGAGTGATTTCCCCAGAGCAACTCGGCCACGCGTTGACGCCGGGTCGATTCGTCGGTCGCAGATGCAATATCGCTCAGGCATCCCCGCTGCCGCTGTGTCAGCGGCAGTGCCGACCCCGGCTCAGCCCGATCGCCGACCAATGCATCGCAGATCGCTGCCATCAGCATGGCGACTCCTTGGCCGGTGGTAGCGACCGTGGCGAGCACCCCCGGTTGGCTAGAGTGGGTGTTCCGGCCTGGGGAGATCAAATCAGCCTTGTTCATGACGCGAATCGATTTCTTGCAGCGGCCGGCGAACAGCTCCGAATCTGCGATGACGTCGTCCGTCGCGGGCTCTTGAACCCAGATGACCAAATCCGCCCTCTGGGTCGCCTCACGAGCCCGCAGGACGCCCTCTCGCTCGATCGCATCCTGGCTAGCGCGGATCCCCGCCGTATCGCTCAATCGAACGGGAATCCCATCGATCACGGTCTCGGCGTGCAGGACATCACGCGTGGTGCCGGCGACGTCCATCGTGATACTGCGGTCATACCCGACGATCGCGTTGATCAGGCTACTTTTGCCAACGTTGGGCGGCCCCGCCATCACAACATCAAATCGATCCCCCAGATGTAGCCCCCAGTCGGCCCGTGAAAGAATATCGCGTGCCCCCAGCGTCACGTTTTCGGGCGACATCGAGCCGCTGAGCACGGCTTCACACCACTGTGCCAGCGCGCCGCGAACTTGATCGAGTGCCGCAGCTGCTGTGCGGGCGGTCAAGCAGTGCGAAAGCACTTGCTCGGCCTCGCGAATCGCCAAGGGTTGATCCCTTCGCCATGCATCATCGTGAGCGGCGACGACATCGATTCCCAATTGCCGCAGATCGTTCAAGATTCTGCTGGTAGCCGCCGTCCCGCCGTGACAGTGCACCTCGAGTTCCGACTCGCTGATCGGCAGGAGCACGACGGACTCGGCTGCCGTTTCACCCGGCAAATCACTTGCATTACGCTTCTCGACACCTCCCCAAGCACCATATCGGATTTGCCCCGGCGAAAGACGTCGCGCGGTCGCCGCATGGAAACATTGGTTGACAGCCCAAGAGGCACGATCACCAGCGACACCGATGACAGCAATCGCAGATCGACCGGTACCAGTCAGCAGCGTCGCGACCGTATCACGACCATCGTCGCTGGATCGTTGCGCATCGATCGGCAAATTGGTTTTGTTTGGATCTGGATTTTTCGGTAAAGACATATTCTCAGACTTAGATAAACTGTGGCCTCTGCATTGGATCCACTTCATTGATACTCGTCTATTTGTACCGTTCTGGTCATGGCGCATAAAAAGCCAAATCTATCATCGATGAGCGACGAGCAACTGCTCGATACGCGGATTTGTGATTTGAAGCTTTCGATCCGCGACACGCCACTGCAAAACCGTATCTCGCAACTGTACCGCGAACTTGCCGATCGCGGTCTTCAGTTCAAACCACATTGCTGGCTCAGCGAAGATTGGTTTTCGCCCGATGGCATTCCAGGGATCGCGATCCCCTTTTACTTAGCCCACCCAAGACTGATTCGGTTGGAACGCAAACAGCTCTTGGAAGTCGAGGGTGGGAATCACGAATGGTGCATGAAGATCCTGCGCCACGAAGCGGGCCATGCGATCGACACTGCATTTCGGCTTCGACGTAAAGCTCGGTATCGAGAGATGTTTGGGAAAGCCTCGGAAACTTACCCAGAATACTATCAGCCCAATCCATCGAGCCAGGATTACGTGTTGCATTTAGAGATGTGGTACGCTCAGTCCCACCCGCTAGAAGACTTCGCCGAAACATTCGCCGTTTGGCTCCGTCCGGGATCGCGATGGCGAAGTCGCTACAAAGATTGGCCGGCGATCGAAAAACTGAGATGTGTTGATGAATTTATGAAATCGATTCAAGGCAAAAAACCAGTGGTGAATAGCCGTCAGCAGGTTGAACCACTATCCCGCGTGCGCAAGACACTTCGAACGCACTACCAGCGCAAACGCGCGCATTTCGGCATCGACTTTCCAAGTATCTACGACAAGGATTTGCGCAAGCTTTTTTCCGACAGCGCAGAAGTTTCTCGCAATGTAACTGCGGCGGCATTCTTGAGTCGCATCCGCAACGAACTGCGCCGCAGTGTTGCCCGATGGACGGGCGAGTACAGTTACACGATCGACCAAGTCATCCAAGAGATGATCGAGCGGTGCCGCGAACTGAAACTCCGTTTGGGTAGCCCTGTGGAGGAAGCTAAACGTGATGCGATGATTTTGGTCGCGGTACGGACGACGCATTTCTTGCACGAAGGGCGGCATCGCGTAGCGGTATGAGCAAATTGCGAATCCTAGTGCTCGTGCGCGAAGGCCACGTGCCCCCCGAGACGCTCGACGGCGTCAGCGAAAAAGATCTGAATGCTTGGAAGGCAGAATTCGACGTCTGCGAAACGCTCCGCCGACTCGGTCATGAGATTTTGCCCATCGGCGTCTACGACGATCTGGCACCGATTCGTAATGCGCTGAAAGAATTTGACCCCAATATCACATTCATGATGCTCGAGGAATTTCATGGTGTGGTCACCTATGATTTTGCCGTCATCAGTTATCTGGAATTGATGCAACAACCTTATACAGGCTGTAATCCACGCGGACTGCTGCTCAGCAAAGACAAAGCATTATCCAAGAAAGTGCTGACGTACCACCGAATTCCTACACCGCGTTTTTCGGTTTTCCCCAAAGGCAAAATCGTCTACCGGCCCAAGAAACTCTCGTTTCCACTGTTCGTAAAGTCGGTGGTCGAAGACGCGTCCTTTGGCATCTCCCAGGCCTCGATCGTCAACACCGATGACCAATTGGCCGAACGGGTCGCGTTCATCCACGACAAAACTGGCGACGATGCGATCGCCGAACAATACATCGAGGGACGAGAGCTTTACGTCGGTGTCTTGGGAAACCAGCGGCTACGAACATTTCCAGCCTGGGAAATGGATTTTGGCAAGATGCCCGATGACACCGCGCGGATTGCCACCAGTACGGTGAAATGGAATCGAAGCTACCAGGAAAAACATGGCATCACGACGCGCGCAGCGACCGACTTGGACGACGCGCTGAAGGAAAAAATCTCAAAGGTTTGTAAACGCGTCTATCGCGCGCTGAACATGAGCGGGTACGGGCGGATGGACTTGCGGCTGACTGCCAACGGCGACGTCTACGTCATCGAAGCCAACGCGAATCCGAATATCGAATATGGCGAAGACTTCGCTGAGTCCGCAGAAATCGCCGGCATCAGCTACGAAGCGCTTTTGCAACGCATTCTGAATCTGGGCTTGCGCTATAAAGCCGCTTGGATGCATGTGTGAAGTTCGCGCTAGCGAGCGTTTTGTTTCACAATACAGACGGCCGGATGGATTCGTATCGCACGACATCGCCAGGCCGTTCGACGACGAAACAACCACTGCCAAGCTGAAGATTCTCTCAGAATTCGCCCTGAATTCTGCATCGG
>JABDKS010000106.1 GCA_013002105.1 Pirellulaceae bacterium
GTTTACAAACTACTACTGGCCACGATTTTGCCAGCCGCGCTGATTTGGCTCGTCGGGATCTACGCTACCAGCGTCAGTCAGCGGAGTTTGCGCGACGCGATCGAAGCGACATCGGCGACACGAGCGCGCGAAGTGATGGATGAGATCGATTGGATTGTGCAAACCCGCGCGACGACTTGGCAAGCGTATTTGCGTGCCGAACTGGTGCAACGAACACTCAAGCTATCCAACGACGAATTAGAGCTGAGTGATGATCCATCTGCCGTCATCGCGCAACGCGATCAGGACTGGCAATCGACGCCATCTGGCGAACAACCGGAGCTAATGAAAGAGCTTGTCAGCAATGACCTGGCACGCGATTTGAGCGGATGGTTGACTCAGTTGGAGGAAGCCGCTGGGTACCCGGTGTTTGGCGAAGTCTTTTTGACCAATCGGTTCGGCGGCAATGTGGCCCAAACCAGTCGGACGTCGGATTATCGTCAAGACGACGAAGAATGGTGGCAGTTATCCAAACAAAACGGCGTCTATATCAGCGACGTTGAGTTCGATGAAAGTGCGCAAATCTACTCGGTCGACATTTGTATCGCGGCTCTTGATGAGGATGGAAATTTTTTGGGCGTGATGAAAACTGTGATGAACACGCGCGAGTTGTTGGCGATCATGGACAAGCGGGACGCCGAACGCTTATCAGCAAGTCGTTTGATTCTGTTCAATCGTGAACAAAAGGTCATCCACGAATCACATACCAATGCTGCACCGTTAAGCGATCGCAAATCCTTTCTTGACGAAATCGATTTCTCGCGAGATCAGACCGAGTGGACTTCGACACTGATCGATGACACCAGTGGTGATGAATTGTTGTGTGCATTTGCTGCGTCACGCGGCCATGGTGACTTCAGTGGCATGGGTTGGGTGGTGATGGATGCCCGCAAAAGCTCGGACGCGTTTGCACCGATTGTCCGCCTGCGCAACCAAATCGTGTTCATCGCGATCCTCTCCACCGTGTTGGTCGCGCTGGCTGGCTGGTTGCTTGCGAGGTCGATCACCGCTCCGATTCGAACGCTGCTGGATGGAACAACGCGGATCGGACAAGGTGAATTGGATCACCGAATCGTTGTGGCCGGTCACGACGAGATCACGAAATTGGGAAATGCGTTTAACGAAATGGCCGCCAATTTACAAAAGATGATTCTTGATTTGACATCCAAGGAAGAAGAGCTGACAGAGCAGTATCAGTTGTTGGCGTCACAAAGCGAGGCGCTTGCGTCGCAAGAAGAAATATTGTCGGCCCAGGTGGAACGGGACAAGCTTTTTGATGCTGTTCGCGACGCGGTGGGGCGGTTGAACGCGGCCAGCGAGCACATTTTGTCGACCACGTCCAAGCAGGCCAAGGGATCGAGCGAGCAAGCAGTCGCGGTTTCGCAAACGGCGACGACGATGGACGAAGTTGCGCAAATCGCCGACCAAAATTCCGCGCGTGCCAATAATATGGTCGTCGAAGCCAAGCAAGCCGAAGAGGCCGCGCAGACAGGTCGTGAGGCAATGGAGACTTCGATCGAATCAATCGCCTCGGTCAAAACCCAAGCTGAGACAACCGCCGAAAGCATTCTCTCACTTGCCGAACGCGCAGAAAAGATTGGTGCAATCACCGCGACAGTCAATGACATCGCCGAACAAACAAATGTCCTTGCCCTCAATGCGGCCGTCGAAGCCTCCCGCGCGGGCGAACATGGAAGAGGTTTTGCGGTTGTTGCCGCCGAAGTCAAGGCCCTCGCCCAACAGTCCAAAGACGCAACACGCGAAGTGCGCCAGATCTTGACGGAGATCGTCGAAGCCACCGGTAGCGCCGTGATGTCCACCGAAAAGGAAACGAAAGCCGTGATCGAAGCGGGGAATGTTGCCGTCAGCACGGGAGGATTCGTCAATCGACTGCTGGCGACCATCTCCAGTTCCGCGCGCAATGCCAAGCAGATTTCCGAAGCCGCCAAAGAGCAGGCGACCGGTGTGATACAACTCAACAAAGCGATCAAGAATATCGAAACGGTGGCTGCGGAGAACGCCATTGCACTGCAGCAAATTGAACAGTCCGCGATGGATCTGAATGATTTGAGTACGGAATTGGCAAAATTGACCGCGAACTGAATGCGGTACCCCCACAACGTTGATTCGTGGGTCCAGCGGGTGATCTCGATACACCGCTGTGTTCGGGAAACCGGCAGCGACAGAACGCTGGCTGGGAATTTTGATTCTCGAATCGGAAAAGTCGCCTTTTCACGTCCCTTTCTAGCCCCGATGATCGGACGAAACCTAGGCGCATGCGGCAACTTGGATGAGACTGCGGTGTTTCGTATCTCCACCGCGCCGCCTCTGTTTGTCGTTGTCAGCATGTTGCACCGTCGCATCTCGATGCCAATCCCGTTCCAATCCAGCCTGCTGCTCTGCGGACTGCTGCACGCCTTTGCAGTTGGTGCTGCGTTTGGTCAGGGTGGTCCCGCCACGGTGGTGGTGGCACCGGTGATCGAGCGTCAAGTCGCGCCGCGACAGTCCTTCGTCGCGAATGTCAAACCACGCCGGCAAAGCGTGATCGGAAGCGCCGTTGATGGTCGCGTGCAAGAGTTTATGGTCGACGCAGGGCAGGCGGTCCAGCAGGGCCAGTCGCTCGCACAGTTGCGGACCAAGACGATCGAGATTGAACTTGCTGCGGCAGAAGCTGAGCGGGATCTCCGCAAGGCGGAGCTGGCAGAATTGAAAAACGGTTCACGCCCCGAGGAAATCGCGCTGGCCGAAGCTGCCGCACGAGGCGCACAGGCTGCCAATGAATATGAACAGGCCAGACTCCAGCGTGCCGAACGCTTATTCAAAAATGGGACCGGCTTGTCGCAGGACGAATTCGAATCGGCAAGGGCGGCTGCCACCGCAGCTTTGGAACGCGTCGCCGAAACCGAAAGTTCGTTGAAGCTGGTCAAGGAAGGCCCACGCAACGAACAAATCGAGCAAGCCGCCGCGAGATTGGCCGTGCAGGAACAAATTGTCGAGGGTTTGCGAGACCGTGTTAGCAAGTACACCGTTAAGTCGCCATTCCAAGGATTCGTTTCGTCAGAGTTGACTGAAGCAGGTGCGTGGGTGAAACAAGGTGATCCAATCGCAGAAGTTGTTGAGATTGATCCTGTCGAAGTCGAAGTGCTCGTTCCCGAATCGAGCGTGCAGTTCGTCCGCAAGGGCGATGCGGTCGAAGTCCGCGTGGAGGCATACGGCAATAGAGTGTTCCCCGGCACAATCGATCAAATTATTCCGCTCGCGGACAATCGATCACGCACCTTTCCCGTACGCATTTTGGTACAGAACCCTCCGCAAGATTCACAGCACGATTTGCTGCCAGGAATGTTAGCACGTGCGTCGCTGCCGAGCGGCCCGGTGGGATTGCGAGTCTTGGTCCCCAAGGACGCGTTGCAATTGGGCGGACCGACACCGGTCTTGATGAAAGTCAACAAGGGCAAGGCAATGGTGGTGCCTGTCCGCACCGGTCCAACGCTATCGACTTGGATCGCCGTCGAATCGTTGACTCCCGGTGCGATTGAGCCAGGTGACCTTGTTGTTACCCGCGGAAATGAACGCTTACGTCCCGGTCAAGACATCGTAGTTTCGCAAACTCAACCTGCCTTAGCTTTGCAAACCGACGAATGACGCCTTCGACGACGATGTTCGTCCTTCGTCGAATCAACTCCTACAGTCGACGTGCGCCCAGATAAGATCACGATCAGTTTCTTCCCACCGCACTGACACAGACCACTGCCCCGTCCAGCGACCCCCAGCCCATTCGCGTTGAATATGCACCCGATCGAAGCTTGTGTCCGAAACCCAGTCAAGGTCGCCGTTGGCGCCATCTTGCTGATTCTCTTTGGGCTGATCGCGGTATTGCGTATGCCGATGCAACTGACGCCAGAGGTGCAAACGCCAACACTCACGGTTGAAACGCGTTGGCCCGGTGCGAGTCCCCAAGAGGTCGAGCGCGAAATTGTTCAGGAGCAAGAGGAACAGCTCAAGAGTGTCGAAGGCATCAGCAAAATGACCAGCGAATCGATGGATTCGTCGGCTCGTATCCAACTGGAGTTTCTCGTTGGCACAAACATGGACGAGGCGTTGCTGAAAGTGAACAGTCGGCTTCAACAGGTGTCCGAATACCCCGAGGAAGCCGATGAGCCGGTGATCACCACGGCGAGTTCGTCGGACCGTCCGATCGCATGGTTCATTTTGAGTGCTCGACAGCCGAAAATTTCCGAAATCGTCGCGATGTCGGTCAAGTATCCCCCGCTCGCCGATCAACTGTTGGCGATCAGCGAAACGAACAATCCAGGACTCCGGCTGCTGCGATTACGACAGCTGTCGGTCGATCATCCGGAAATCAATCCGCTGTTGCCGCCCGATTTGAATGTACCTGGCATGCGTCGGTTTGCCGAGAACGTCATCGAAGCCCGCTTTGAACGCGTCACCGGCGTCTCCAACGCAAACGTGCTCGGCGGACTGGAAGAAGAAATGCAGGTGGTAGTCGATCCCCAGCGATTGGCGGCGCGGCAATTGACGATCGAAGATGTCCGTCGCGTGTTGCGAGCGCAAAATCAAGACACGTCTGCCGGAGATTATTGGGAGGGCAAGCGTCGCTACGTCGTTCGCACGATCAATCAGTTTCGCAGTTCGCAGCAGGTCAGTGAACAAGTTTTGGCGATTCGTGACGGCGCGCCGGTCTTCGTCGGTGATGTCGCCGAAGTCCAACTGGGATTCAAGAAACCCGACGGATTGGTCCGTCGATTTGGCGACACGTCCATCGCCATCAACGCCGTGCGTGAAACCGGGGCCAACGTACTGGACGTGATGCAAGGATTACGAGAAGCCAACGAGGAACTCAATCGCGAGGTATTGGAGAGCGAAGGGCTGACACTGACTCAAGTCTATGACGAAAGCGACTATATCAATTCATCGGTCGCGTTGGTTAATCAAAACATCGTGATCGGCGGAACGTTGACGATGCTGGTCCTCATGCTCTTTTTGCACTTAGAAGCCCGCACGTTCCTGTTCTTGCCATTGATTGTCGGATCGGCGATCCTGGCCGCGGTCATTCATCCTGCCTTCTTCGTGGTAACGCTTGCCTTGATCGTCGGCGCCGGTTTCTGGTTCGCCCGCGGAGCCTTGGTGGTGGGATTGGCCATCCCGATCAGTGTGATCGGAACCTTCCTGTTATTGAACTTGTGGGGTCGTTCGCTGAATGTCATCAGCTTGGCTGGAATGGCATTCGCGGTAGGAATGCTGGTCGACAACGCTGTCGTGGTGTTGGAAAATATCTATCGTCATTTCCAAAACGGCAAGTCGGCGCACCAAGCGGCCGTGCAGGGGACCATCGAAGTTTGGGGCGCGGTCCTGGCATCCACTTTGACGACGCTCGCCGTGTTTTTGCCGGTGCTCTTTGTCGAAGAAGAAGCGGGGCAACTTTTTCGCGACATCGCGCTGGCGATCAGCGCCGCTGTCGGACTCTCCTTGATCGTCAGTATCACGCTGATACCCACTGCAACGGCAAGACTGCTTCGACGCTCCGATTCCGACACATCGAATCTAAGTCCGGACACGGCTTCTCGCTTGTCCAGCCGCGTCGGGACGCTTGCGGGCAAATTTGTAACCGGTACGGTGGGACTGAACCGAGCGGTTCAACAGAGCATGCCGCGACGGCTTGCGCTGGTGACGATATTGTTGTTCTTGACCGGGGCAATCAGTTATGCCTTGTGGCCAAAAGTCGAATACTTGCCGATGGGAAATCGCAATTTGGTGTTCGGAATCATTCTGCCGCCGCCGGGCTACAATTTGGACGAATTGACCGATATCGGTCAGCAGGTCGAAGACTACTTGAAGCCTTATTGGAACGTCGATCCGGACAGCGCGGAGGCGGAGACGCTCGAGTTTCCTCCGATCTACGATTTCTTTTATGTCGCGCGCGGCCGCCAAGTCTTTTTGGGTGTCCGCGCGGTGGATCCAACACGCGCCGGCGAGCTCGTTCCGTTGATTCAGCAAGTGCGATCACGGTTGCCCGGGACAATCGTCATTGCCAAACAGTCCAGCTTGTTTGAACAGGGACTCACGGCCGGGCGCACAATCGACATCGAGATCACCGGACCGGATTTGACCAAATTGGTCGGTATCGGACGACAGATCATGGGGCAAGTGATGGGCGTGGTTCCCGATGCACAAGCCCGACCGGTGCCGAGCTTGGATCTGAGCAACCCGGAAGTTCACGTGACACCACGGCTTTTCCAAGCCGAACAAATGGGCGTCGATGCTACCGCAATGGGATACGCCGTCAATGCGCTCGTCGACGGTGCGTTTGCGGCTGACTACTTTGTCGGCGGCGACAAGATCGATCTAACCATCATCGGTAATCCGAAACTCGCCAGCCGATCGCAGGACTTGTTGTCGTTGCCGATCGCTACTCCCGGCGGGCAACTTGTGCCGCTAACGTCGCTTGCGCAGATTGATCTTGCCAGCGGCCCCGAACAAGTCAATCATCGCGAGCGCCAACGCGCGATCACGATCGAAGTATCCCCGCCGCCAGAAATCGCATTGGAAGATGCGCTCAACCGCATCGAAACGCAGATCGTTGGTCCTTTGGCGGCCTCGGGGCAACTGGACGGTGGCTATCGCATCGCGTTAACAGGAACCGCCGACAAACTGCGCGACACATGGCTCGCTCTGCGATGGAATGTCTTACTGGCGCTGTTGATAACGTATCTGTTGATGGCGGCGTTATTCGAAAGTTGGATCTACCCGTTGGTGATTATTCTTAGTGTTCCGCTCGGTGCCGTCGGCGGAATCCTGGGTTTGAAAGCGCTCGGTTTCTATCTCGCATGGCAACGGTTGGCGCCGCAACCGCTGGACGTGCTAACCATGCTCGGTTTTGTGATTCTGATTGGTACCGTCGTCAACAATGCCATTCTGATTGTCCACCAGTCGTTGAATCTGATGCGTGACGAAGGCTACCGGTCGCATGATGCGATTCTGGAAAGCGTGCGAACACGCGTGCGCCCGATTTTGATGACGACCGCGACGACCGTGCTCGGACTCTGCCCACTGGTGCTCTTTCCCGGATCGGGCAGCGAACTTTATCGCGGACTTGGCAGCGTGTTGCTTGGGGGCCTGTTGGTATCGGCCCTCTTTACACTCGTTCTGGTCCCTACGCTCTTCCGAATCTTTATGGACATCAAAGAACGGCTGGGCTGGCAAGTCGCGAGTTCGCACGATCGCGAAACCGAACCAGCCACCGTGTAATATGCTCGCGATCAATCTTCGGTAGATTCGATCTGATCGATCGTTCGCTGATACGACTCTCTGTATCGACGACTCTCTGTCTCGTCTCGCAAGCGTTTCAGAGTTGGCAGCGCAGCCTTTGCCGCCGGTCCAACTTTGCCCAATAGGAACATCGCGTAATATCGACGGCGACGGTCATCCGACTCCAGGCCTTCTAAAAGAACTGGGACCGCCTCCGGTCCGGCGTCATCGATCGCGCGCAACGCCCCACGCGCGGCATCTTGGTCTTCGTCCCGCCCCAGCATTCTGAACAACTCTGGCACCGCCGATTTTGCACCAGAGCCCAATTCGCCTAGTGATTGCGCCGCGTCACGGCGAACCGTCCAATCAGAATCCCCTAGTGCTTTCACCAATAATGGAACCGACTTTTCCGCGTTCGGTTCGATCTTGGCCAAACATTTCACAGCCGCGGCCCGTAGCGACACGCGTTCGTGATCGAGCAATCGCACGACCGCTGCAAAACTCTCATTGGCCTTCGCGCCCATTTCCGTCAATGAGCTGAGCGCAGCGACCAAAACCATTTCATCTGACTCATCCAGCAACGCCGCCAGTGCTCTCACGACCTCCGACGAATCGGAACCGATTTGGCCCAATGTGGTTGCGGCACTCGCTCGTACGGTTTCGCTGTCATCACTTAATAGCGACACCAATTTGTCAGCCGAATCGCGGGCGGCATCGCCCAGACCGCCCAAAGCAATCGCTGCGACCTTGCGAATGCTTTCATCTGAATCTGATAGACGATCCGTGATAGCGGCGACAGCCGACTTGGCGTCGGAGCCCAGTGATTCCAAACCCTCCAATGCGCCACGACGAACGACGGGATCGTCGTCGACCAACGCGCTCTTGAGCAATTCGACGACCCACTGTGTTTGCGGATCTGTCTTGGCAACCGCAAGCAGCGCGGCGCCGCGCACTTCAGCAACGGGATCGTCGGCCAATCGCCTCAATTTGGCCACCGCCTCGGTCGGCAAATTGTTGCATCGCCCGAGTGCGACCGTGGCCGCTTGACGGAGTTCATCGGACTCGTCGGATAGCGACAACGTGAGCAACTGAATCGCCGATTGCGGAACCGGCTGCATTTCTGCCAGAGCACGCGCCGCGCTCGTTCGTGCCGCTGCTGATTGGTCTTGGAGTGCATCGACCAACGGCCCCGTAGCGCTCGGCCCGATCCCCGCCAAAGCGATCGAAAGTCGATCCGCGACAACGCCGCCTTTGGCTGATGCCCGCAATAGCTCGGGCACGGCAACCGGTCCGATGCGACTCAGGGCGGTTGTGATGGACGCGGTCGAAGCCTCATCGCTTAGATCAGCCAACGTCTCAATCAGTGCACCAATCGCCGGCTCGGCGCGGCCACTCATTGATCCGAGCGCAAAGGCCGCGGCTGATCGTACCTGCGGATCGTCACGATGCAGCAAGTCGATCAAAGCAGGCATGGCGACCGAGCAATCATCACCCATTTTGCGTAATGCCAAAACCGACGCACCACGTACCTCTTCATCCGAATCCACGACCCCGGCAGTGATCAGTGCCGCCAACTCGCTCGGTGGCAGATCGGTTGCTACCAAAGCAACGAGTGCGGCCGCTCGCACGCTGGCAGCCGGATCGGATGTCAGCGCGACCAAACGGTCTCGCACCGATGCGGGCAACTGATCCAGTTTGCCCAATCCAGTCGCTGATATCGCGCGAACCTCTTCGTCGTCACTATCAAGGCCGCGCGTTAGCGCGTTTTGTGCGGCAGGCCCGATTCGTGACAATGACCATGCCGCCTGTCGACGGACATCGTCGTTCTCATCGGACGTTGCATCAGCCAAGATTGGCACTGCACGCGGAGCATGCGCGTTCATCCAGCCCAAAGAATCCAATGCCGCGACACGACGTTGTGTGGAACCCTCTTTGGCGGCGGCGGCTAGTTCGTCAATCGCGCCGGCCCCAATACGCGACAGGGCCCATGCCGCGCGGTACCTGCGTTGTTCGTCACGTGAATCCAGCGATTCAATCAACGGGCCAATCGCCGTGGGGGCGTCGGGCCCGATCCGTGCGATCGCCATCGTCGCTTGCATCCAGACCTGTTCATCACGGTCACCCAACGCCGAGACGAGCGATTCTAGTGCTGGGAGTGCCTCTGGCCCCAGGTTCGCCAGGGCGTAAGCAGCATCACGGCGATGATCCAGCTCCACACCTGCCAGGTCGCCGGCCAATTTTTCGATCGACCCAGCGGGTTCGTCGCCCCAAGTACCGGGAGTCCAAACGCTGACGCATGCAACAAAGCATGCGATCCGACAAACATTTCGCCGGACGGGGATCAATTCGTGGAACGTCGCCATCAAATCTGCAGCCCAGGTAATCGACCCGTGCTGTCTCCCACGAAATCAACCGGTGTGCCAAATCGATCCAGCATCGATAAGAACAAGTTGCACATTGGCGTCTCAGGGGTCACTCGCAAGTGACGTCCCGGATCGATTTGTCCACCCGCATGTCCGGCCAATAGGATGGGCAAATTTTCGTTGTTGTGGCGATCACCATCGCTAATCGCACTGCCATAACAGATCATCGAGTTGTCCAGCAGGTTGCCGTCGCCGTCAGCAGTTGATTTCAAGCGTTGTAGAAAATAAGCCAACTGAGCGACGTGAAAACGATTGATCTGGCGAATCTTGGCATGTTTCTCCGCGTCGCCGCGGTGGTGCGACAGGTCGTGATGCCCGTCAGCGACATTGATATGTCGGTAGCTCCGATTGCTACCGGCATCGGCAAGCATGCATGTCGCGATCCGCGTCCGGTCTGTTTGAAAGGCTAACACCATCATGTCACACATCAGCCGGATGTGTTCGCCGTAGTCATCCGGCGTCCCCTTGGGGATGGGATAGTCGATATCCAGCGAAATTTTGGGTTCATCATCGGTTCGTTCGATGCGTCGTTCGACTTCGCGCACCCCATTAAGAAACTCATCGAGCTTCTGCTGGTCCTGCCGTGCGAGTTTCGATTGCAGGCCTTTGGCATCTTCGGAGATGAAATCCAAGATACTTTTCTTCAGTTCGTTGCGTCGAACCGCATCCGGCCCACGCCCGGGTGAACTTCCGTCACCGAATATGCGTTCAAAAACCAATCGCGGATTGGTTTCTTTGCCAACCGGTGTCGACTCGGACGACCAACTAACATTGGACGAATAGGCGCAGCTGTAACCGCTGTCGCAATTGCCCGCACTTCGCCCCGATTCACATCCCAGTTCCAAAGATGCAAATCGTGTCACATGGCCCGCTGCTTGGGCGGCAACTTGGTCCACCGAGACGCCAGAACGAATATTCTCGCCCGCCGTCTTGCGTGGCTGTGCGCCAGTCAAGAACACCGATGCACTGCGAGCATGATCGCCGGCACCATCGCCGTTGGCACGCCCCTTGTCATGCGTCAAGCCGCTGATCACCATCACGTCGTCTTGCACGGACGCCAAGGGTTTCAATGTGTGCGGCAAGTCAAAACCGTACCCGTGTCGCTGCGGCGTCCAATCGGGAAGGTGGACTCCGTTGGGAACGAACAAGAATGCCATCCGTTGCGGCGGCGACGTGGAGTTCGCGGTAGCTGCCGACGCACGGGAGGTCAGTGAGGAACTGGGCGCAAGCGACTCCAACCACGGTAGTGCAAGCGATACGCCGACTCCGCGCAGCACCGTACGTCGTGAGATGGCAGAGGTATGAATGCTCATGGTTCCCTTTTTGCTTCTCGCATTGTGAACGGATCACTGGTAACGATGGCTGTCACCAGCGCGGAGAATCGGTAATCGCGTTGCTTCATTATCACCAAACATTCCTTGACGGTACAGCGATCGTAAGATCGCAGACCGCGGCCGAGTGCATAAGTCAGCAGTTTCTCGGCCAAACACTTGCAAAACTGATCCTTCTTGTCGTCCAACAAGATTCTCATCAAATCGGTCGCCCCGTTAAATTGGCGACCGCCAGGCAGTTCACCGGACGCGTCGATCGGAAACTTGCCGTCCAAATCACGCCAGGCTCCGATGGCGTCAAAGTTCTCTAGCCCAAATCCAAGGGCATCCATCGTTCGGTGACAAACCGCACACGCCTCGTTCGCGCGATGCTGTTCCATCTGTTCACGCAGTGACCCCAACGTTTCGGCGCCTTCTTCTAATTCAGGCACATCGGCCGGCGGCGGTGGTGGTGGTTCGGCAAGAATATTGTCCAGAATCCATTTGCCGCGTTTAACCGGCGACGTCCGCGTCGGATTGGACGTCAGCATCAGAATACTGGCATGCGTCAAAACTCCTCGCCGTCCGTCGGCTAATCGAACGCGCTGAAAATCGTCGCCGGTGACTTCGGGGATACCGTAATGTCTTGCTAGCCGTTGGTTAACGTAGGTGAAGTCAGCGCTCAGAAACTCAAGCACGCTTCGGTCTTCGCGTATCAACTCGCCAAAAAACATTTCGGTCTCACGCCGCATGGCACTGCCCAACGCACCGTCGAAATTCGGATACTTGACCGGGTCCGGCATCAATCGGGACAAATCTCGCAGTTGCAACCATTGGCCGGCAAAGTTATCGACCAGCGCGATGGACTTTGGATCGGCCAACATCCGTTTCGCTTCGCTCGCCAATACATCATGTTTGGTCAGATCGCCGGAATCGGCGAGATCAAACAGTCGTTGGT
>JABDKS010000126.1 GCA_013002105.1 Pirellulaceae bacterium
CCGTTTGCGTCAAACGCTGTTACGCGAATTTGCAATCGGCCAAAGTCATCTCCGGTCGAAAGTTGTTCGACCTGCACACCTTTGTCACCATTGTTGGTCACGCGCGATCCAATTAGCCGCATGATCAAGTCTCCTGCGTTCTGACCAGGCAAATTGACGTCGGGATCATCGTACAATGCGCTGCCCTCGCTGATCTGGATTCCCGCGTCATCGTTGCTGTCGGCTTCCACAAACAACAGGTTCGCGACAATGTCCCCGAAGCCAAATTCTTCGAATCGAATGCCGTCGCCCGCTCGACTGTCGTTAGCCTCGACGAAAATTAGTTTCGTGACAATGTCTCCGCTGGCATCTTCGTTGACATTGGCTAGTGCGTCATTGAATGCCTCGATTTCGTCCGGATCGGTAAGGTCAAAATCGTTGGGATCGGGTGGTTCCGCATCTGCGTCTTCGAAGAACTTGATGTTCTCATCAAGATTGCCGTTGGCCTGAACTCGAAAGAGATTCGCAACCAAGTCGCCGCGTCCTTGCTCATCAAAATCGATGCCTTCGTCTTCGTTGCCGTTGGCCTGGACGTTCACCAAGTTGACGCGGATACCTCCATCTCCCGACTCGTCGATATCCAAACCATCTTCCAAGTCGTCGGTTAGCTGTGGTTGGGTGCCGTTGTTGTTGAACGTGGAATGCCTTGCCCGCAAGATCACATCGCCCTCACCCCGCTCATCCAATTCGACACCGTCGGCGGCATTGTCCTGGACGGTCGCAGATCGAATGTTGACGACAATGTCTCCTTGCCCGCCTTCATCAACACGGACGCCATCGAAATCGGGGGATCCCGACTTGGATCCATTGCCGATCACATCGGTTCGGGTCATCGACAACCGAATACTAGCGGGCGACGCGTTCGTGTGGTCGTCGATGTGCAAACCGTACAGGTCATTATCGACCAGGGAGACACGGTTGAGTTGCACATTGACGGTTCCAGACGCACCGACCGGAACCGGGACCGAGATGCCGCTGGAACGACTGCCTTGAAACGTTACATCGCGAATTGACAAATCCGCCCCGCCGGAGGATAGGAACAAATCAAAATCTGTCTCCTCGGTTGCTTCGGCGTCAGCCTCGGTCGACGGCTGCACCGTTGTCCCGCGCCCGCGGATATCGATTGATTGAGCTCCGGAGAATTCGATCGGCGAGTTTGTTTCGATGACCCCCAGGTTGCGGACAAAGCGAATCGTGTCAACGGCCGAATCCTCGTTGGCTTGTTCAATGGCCGCACGAAACGTTCCCGGTCCTAGGTCCGCATTATCGGTGACCAGGACTGCGGCCAGCAGGGCGCGTTGCTCCAATGGTTCCATTTTTGGACGACGTCGACAAATCATTGATCGCGTGTTCATAGTCCTGTACCGACGTTTCATCCGCCGCTGGCGTTTGGAGTGCGTCTTTGTTGATCCGCTTTGCATGTGTATCTCTTTCATCAATTTTTGACGAACAAGCATCTGTCACACAAGGTGACGGATGGATCTGAAGGCGGGAGCATGACGATCGTCCGTAAAGATTTCGCGTTGTGTGTATGAGTGTTCCAGGAAGCCAGGTAATGCGGTTGTGTCCGAGTTCGTGAATATACCGCAGTGGACGATCATGGCGTCAAGGTAATGGATGTCGATGCTTTTCGCAGATCCCTACATCCCTATTGCAGATGTCCTTCTTTGCCTTCGCGAAAGAGAATCAATGTACTTATCTGGTAATCGCCGCCGAGGTGGTTGCAGTGATGCACGTCGTCGACGCGTTTTCGACGAGGTCGTCCTGACCGTGGCCGGTCGAAGTTGTCGGAGACCAGCCGGTACGTCAGGCCCATTCGTGACATCTGTGATCACATCGCCGCCACAGTCGATGTCAGCTTGATCGCTACGGATGTGGCTCCGCAAAACGTCAGCAGGAGCCAGGGCAAATCGGCCCCACTGTGATGCATTTTGGGACGATCGAGCCAGTTGCTGCTGAGGAAATAATGGCTTTCGGTCCGGCGGTCGGGTGGGATGCGGTTATAGCGGATATGCGGTTTCTATCCGCTAAAGTGGCAAACTGGGGGTAAAAGCGGCCTGAGCATCGGCAATTGCTTTTTCCGACTGCGGTGTTTGCGTAGACTGTAATCTCCAGCCCATTGGACTCATTTTTGCCGAATTTGGCTCACCGCTCTTACTCTTTTCAACGTGATTACGGCTTACTTTCGAGTCGAGACGATGGTTCGCTAGCGTGCCGTGACGTCCCGTCCACGTTTTGGATACAAGCCCGTATACAAATTGCCTCCACGCATGGATTCCTCTTTGCACCCCAGCACTTCAACGGCGGATGGTCAATCGTCATCGACCACCGGAGCTTGGATGGGCGCGCGCGAGTTGATCTACGCGATTGGGCTGTTGATTTGGGTCGGCCTCGCCGCGATCGACTCTGGCGCACAGCAATCCGGTGAGCTTCCGCCGACCGCGGCGATTCGTGGGGCGGCGGGCGGTCAGCAAGATTCCGCCGGCGGTCTTTCTGTTCGAGCATTCATGCTGTTGGATAGCAGCGATAATTTGGTCATGATTCCAGGGATGACCTACGAACGGTGGTTACAGCTCGACAGTGGTGCTGACCCGAATAGCCAGGTGTTTGTGTTTGAGCCGCTGGAGATCGACGGTCACGTTTCCGATGGGCGTGCTGAGTTGGACATTAAGTTGGACGTGACGATCGAGCCGACTGACGGACAACTGGTTTCGATCCCGCTGCGGATGTCGAACTTCTTTCTGTTGCGTGCCCCCGAATTCACCAGCGATCCTCCCGCCAGCGACCTGGAAACGCAATTGATCGACGCTGGCAGCGACGGGATGGTACTGAAAGTTCGTGCCGAGCGTCGTCGAAATCTGACGGTCCGCATGAGTGTCGCGGCACAAGTCAAAGACAACGCGACCGCGGCGCTGGATTTTCAGTTGCCCAATCTCCCAACCAATGTGCATCTGGAAACAGACGCAGCCGATTTGATTGGCGAGATCATCGGCAGTGGACCCGAAGTGCTGCGCACGAGAAAATCCAAGGATGGGCGAACCATCTTCGATGTCGTTAGCGGTGGCGGTTCCTTTACACTCCAGTGGCGATCCGCCCAACGCGGCGTCGAGTCAACTCCGCTGTTGGAAGCCGATAGTGTGGTGGACGTAAACTGGGGAGCACCACAGGACCAACCCATCGCTTCGATCCAGTTAACTGTCCGAAATTTGCGAGAGCTCCGTGGAGCGATCGATTCATTTGTTCTGGAATTGCCCCAAGGGAGTGTGCTGTTGGACACGCCGATCTTGGAGTCAAGCGGTCGTGCGGTGACGGTCGTTCCAGTGGACGGGCAACCCAATCAGATCGTCGTGAGCGTTCCCGATCAGGAGCGATTCCAGCGTTTGGACATGCGTTTTGAATTGCAGCTTGCCAACGATGACGCCTCAGCGGGAGCGCCATTGGGTCTCACTGTCCCTCGCGTGATCGGTGCGTTGCGACAGCAGGGTGAGATCGAGATACGAACGGGTGCGGATTACCGCTTGCGATGGCGCGAAGGACCATGGGTGCGCAGCTATCTCGCTAAACCACGTGAAGGCAGCAATTCTGGCCGGTTGTATCAGTTTCGATTTGACCGCGGCGAGTTTGTGCTACCGATTTGGTTGGCGACTGACAAGCGTCAACTACGATTGACCAGTGAATCACTGATCAAGCTTCGCGGCTCGTCGGCCAGTTTGGAGATGGAAATCTCGTTTAACGGACAAGCCACCGAGAGTCGTACGTTGCAAATGGATTTAGCAAATTGGCAATTGCGATCGGTCATTGATGCGGAAACCGACGAAACGCTGTCTTGGTTCGAGGCTGGCCAAACACTATCGATCGAACTGAACGAGCGCCCAGGCGACCTGCCTCCAATCAAGATCTTTGCCGATCATCTCCTTGATGATCAAAGTGGTGAAATCATGTTTGATCTGCCGCGAGTCGTGAAGGTCGACGAGAGTTTATCGGTCGGTAACATGACCGTGTCGCTACAAAGTGTCGGTCGATCAACATTGGTGGTTGATCTTGCACAGTCCAAAGGGTTGGAGCGAAGTCCTCTGCCAGCCGCCGCGGTGCGACCCAAGACTGCCACCAGCCGATTTCGATTGACGACGCCCGATACATTGGCCCGCGTCGTCGGATCCATGGTCGATCAGCCCCCACAGATCATTATTGCCAGCAACGCACAGATTCGCTTGGTCGGTGATCAGTTGATGACCATGGTGGATTGGACCATTGACCCTCAAGTGGATCTCGTTGGCAGTCTGCCGGTTCGCGTGCGGGGAATGTCAATGTCTGCCACGGAGACGGGCACGATTGACAGCCAAACTGGTTCGAATCGCGATCCGTCAGAATTCGAGACTGCGAACCGTTCCGTTGCACGATCGACCGAGAGTTCCTGGTCCGTGACTGTCAACGACAATGGGAGTGATGTTGCGGCACAGTTGGTTCCGTTGGGTGGGGATCGATTTGAATTAAAATCGGATTTGCTGGGCCAAGATGAATCGATCATTCGATGGCGTCACCAAACCACTGTTCCCGCGAGCGTCTTGACCGACGAAATTCATCTGGTCGAGCTCCCGATTCCCGCATTGGCCGATGTTACCGTTCGCGGCGACGTCATCGTGACCGTGCAAGGCGACTCGTCCAACGATTTGTATGCGGCGGATTCGCAGTCTCGTTCCGAGGCGATTTTCCAGACATTACCGGATCAGGTACGCGTGCGACTGGCAAAGCGAACAACCAGCCAGGACGATTTGGCGATCCGCAAAGCGGTACTCCGCTCTGCGGTTGGCACTGCGACGCGACACGAACAGTTGCTCGCACAGATTCAAGGCGGCGAATCGCTCGATTTGGGATTGCCGGTTGGGCTGAGTGATGTTGACTACGAAGCGTTCGTCGACGGGGAGCGGGTAATGGTCAGTCGCGACAAAAATGCATTGCGGATGTCGCTGCCCGGTGACAATGAGACGCATCTGATCGACTTGAGGATTTGGGTCGAAGAACCGACACATGGCTTGTTGGCCAACATCCGTCCGACGTTACAAATCCCCGTTCGCGCAGGACGTGTTTATTGGCAAATCGTGTTGCCGCGCGATGGACATGTCGTTTGGGCAGCACCGTCGATCGGACGTGCCATGAATTGGCAGTTCGATCCGTGGCGACTAGCGCGGCAACCCATTCACAATGATAGTGCGTTGATTCAATGGGTCGGTGCCAAGAGTGCGTCGACGATGCCACCGGGAAATCGTTACCTGTACATCGGGTCGGATGTTCGATCGTTCAATGTACGCACCATGGCAATGCCGTCACTGTGGTTGATTATTGGAGGATTCGTATTAGGCGTTGCGTGGCTGTTGACCTACGTTCCCGCTTCGCGAACGCCGCTGACGGCGGTAGCCGGAGCAGTATTGTTCGCCGGATTGTTATCGATCGCACCCGATGCTGCGGTTTTGGCTGGGCAGTTGGCCATGGTCGCGTTGGTGCTGGTTATTGTCATGTTCGGTGTTCGTTCGCTTGTCGATTCGCCGACAACCAAGCAGGCCTCCAAACGCGCCGTGCAATCACGACACGAGCCGTCAACACATTCGCTGGCAACCAAGAAGAAGGCCCCCGTCGAGCCTCGCTCAGGAACGGAAACGGCCAAGCTGCCTACGCCGCAAAGCGAGGTTGCACCGTGAGTGGCTCCGCAATGGTGACAACAGGCCGATCGAGTTTGGCTGGCAAGCCAATCTGGACAACGCCACTTTTCGTTAACCGTTGGGCGATAGCGCCGGTTGTTTTGGCAACGAATCGCGGCAATCGCCGTGCGGATATCGGGACGCGAAAAAACAGCGTTCTGACTCCCAAATGCCGCTGTCAAACCAGGCAATCAAAACAGAATCAACGCAGACCGTGCTGGATATCGTTTCGAATAGCGATGGTGCTATGTTCGTCAGTACTGGCTGTGTTGTGGTTCAACGACGATGTGGCTGCACAGCCTCCGTCGACCAATAGCGAGGTGGAGCAATCGGATAACCTGGATTCGATTCGTACAGAACCCGACACTCAGGCAGAAGTGCCCACAAGCCGAGTCGACGACGATGACACGATTGCGAGAGACGATTCGGACGATGACACCGACGCTGATCTGACGGTGGAAGCAGAAAAAGGCCAAACCGATGGCGGTTCGCCACTTAGTGACGGGAAGATCGAGGATGTCGAAATTCGGCTACCGCTTCCCAACCGTGCACCCGATGGTCGGTTGATGCGCGCCGTCGGCGTATTTCAGTCTCAGCTGGTCGAATTGGTCCCACGCAGTTTTCGTCCGATCGCAATCGATCGACTTGCCAAAGCAATCGAAAGTGCGGAATCCGAATCGAATACCGACGACAAGACGCGTTTGCGTTCGGGATTCTACGACGTGCGACTGGTTGATAACATTTTGATCAGTGACCGATCGACGATTGACATCGAAACGAATCGCGAAGGTATCGTTCGCCGAGGATTAGGAAAGGTGAACCTTGCGATCTTGCCGGCGCGAGAGCGCAGCTTTTTTTCGGCCACTCCGTTGGTTGAAAACATCTTGCCAAGGCTGGAATCATCATCCAGCGGCGAGTTGTATGCGGTGATCAATGGAAGCGAATCGCAGGATCGTGAAACCACGGTCAATTTTTCCTGGAGCTTTCAAGGTAAGTTGCAGGGAATGCAGCGCGAGTTCGATTTGGAGTTACCTCGGACGACCCAAACACAGATAATTCTGTCCACGCCAATTGATATGGTGGCCGATTGCGTCGATGGCGTGATCCGAGATTGGCCTGGTCCGCCGCCAGGTGCCGATGTGGATACTCGTGACCATGATGTTCGCTGGTACACGATTGATGCAGGCGGACTTTCGACGTTGCGACTGAGAATTCGGCGTCGAACTGCCCCGTTGGATTTGGTGCCGATCATTGTCCGCGACCAAACTCGCAGCTTCGAGATCGATTCTGCCGGCGTGACTTGGAAGCACGAGATGACCATCCAATCGCCAGGTGGTCGACGGTTACCGGAATTCGTGGTGCCCTTTGGAAAAGTGATCGCGGTCAAAATCAATAACGCAAACGTCTCCTATTCGACGTCAACGTTCTCGGACCTGTCGCAACGCATCGTCATTGGAACACCGATCAGCGGTGACAACGCGGTGATCAACACCGTCCGTCTTGCGATCAGCGGAAGTTCGACTTGGGACGGGGAAACCGGTTGGTGCGACTTACCCACGACTCGTTGGACCGGGAGCAACGTTTTGATTGCTAATCCGATGAGCGATGCTCAGGTCGTCATTCGTGACCCGTTAACGGTCGTGGCATGGGAGTTACCCCCGAAATGGAATCAACAACCGCAGAGAAAACTGTTGTCGCAGGCGGGAAGTGACGCTGCGATCGAATTGCGTGCTCAGGGTCCGCCGTCGGTTGCAACGACCGACCTGAACGGTGCGACTACGGGCGACGAGACTGATCCGCTGGTTATCGGAGCGACACGACCCTTGGACGCCGTCGATGACGAACAAGACACTGCCGTCGATCGCGCGAATCGATTTTGGTCACGCATCCGATTGGCAACGCGGCCGACCGTGCCCTCGGTAGATCATTGGTTGCAGCTGAAAGTGAGTGCCAATGCATCGGAGCTTGACCGTGTCATCGAGGCATCGTCACGGATGCAGTTCGCGATCGATCAGAATCGAACGACGCCGATCCGCATTGAAGTCCAGCCGGGCTGGTCGCTACAAAGCGTCAGCATCGCGAATTCAGGACGCGTGATTGAATCACCGGCCGTCAATCAAAGGACACAGGTGTTTTTGCTGTGGCCCGAGCCTGAAGACGTCGCCGATTCGAC
Source organism: Pirellulaceae bacterium (assembly GCA_013002105.1). Next base: position 7,909 of record JABDKS010000126.1, read on the forward strand.
GCTTGTTATTACAGCAACCGGTTCACGGCGGGTACCGGTTGCGAGTGACATCGCGGAATTGCCGGAGATGTGGTTTTTGCGTGTTCGAAATGTGGTCGGCACTTTGTTGACCGCGATCGTTCCGCCAGCTGATTTGAATTGGTCCGGCGATTCGGCGCTTCGTGGCAAACGATTGGGACGTGAAATTCTGACCGACCCACAGCGGCAGTTTTTCGATGCGTATACCGACGAAACACTTTTGTTTCGGCCTGATCGACAGTCGACGCCGACGCTTTGGTTAAAGCGGCCTGGGATTTCGATTGATGTTGCAACGTCGCTGCAATTCGAACGCTATGGCGACGAGATTACTGAGTCATTGGTGATCTCGGCGGAGTCCAATAGTCAGCTGATCAAGCAAATCTCCGTGATGTCCGGACCCATGCAAGACCGTCCTGAATACCGGTGGAGTCTGCGATCGTCCGACGGAGCGCTGCCGATTAATTTGCCGTCGACCGATGTGCAGTTAACCCCTGACGGTCTTTACACGATTGATTTGGGCGAAGCGAGCCTGCGAAAACAGCGATTGATCGGACGTCGCCGCTACAAGATTTCTGATCAACTGACGATCCAGTTACCGGGCGTATCCAGTGCTGCATCGCAAGACGCGGAAGTCGTTTTGGGGGAGGGTTTGGCGGTGACGGTTCGCGATCAGTCGGTGCAACGGATCCCTGTGGAAACGCTTTCCGCCCAGCCATCTCGTGCGGCAGATACCAGGTTCCTCGGTCAAACTCGATTACGATACGATGCGGTGAAACCGTCTCGCATCGTGCTGAAAAAAACGGATGTCGATCCTAGTGTCAGCATTGTCTGGCATCACCAGGTTTATCTGACCGCGTCGAGCCGCGGTGCTGATCTGCTGCGTGGTTCCTTTCGTGTATCGTCAAAACGACCGATTCAGGTGGATTATGAGCCCGATCTGCAACTCGTTTCGTTAACTCACAACAACCAAGCGGTTGATCTAGCAACGATCACTGAGCGGCCGATCGTGCTGAAACCGTTGACCGACAACGATTCGATCCGAATCGTCTGGTCGCGTGAGCGGATCGAATCCGGATGGCTACGACGCTGCCGAATCCCAAAGATTCAAGTCAAAGGTGTCCACCTAAAATCCAGCTACCGTATGAACGCGTCGGCCGACACGTTCGCGCTCGCGACGCTCCTGCAATCAACGACGGACTTTGACTCGTCGTTGATCGACGTGAATCCTGACAAGTACAAATTGTTAATCCATCGTGATCATGCGTTGGCTTTTGGTTGGTTGGTGTCGCTGATCGTGTTCATTGGTTCCTGGTTTCTTGCACGCGCGCGATTGACATTGATCGCGCTGCTAGTGTCGCTGGCTGGCGTGTCAGCCGTACTCTGGTGGCCTTGGCAAACCGCAATCGTCGGCTGGCTGATCATACCAATGGTTGCCGCGGCACTCTTACAGTCGTCGATCGAATGGTCCATGCGAAAATTGCGACCGTCGCAAACCGATGACAAAACACCAGAGGCCCAACCGACTGATGACTCACGCGAGTTTTCTTTGGCGACCGAAGTACAAACGCCGCGTTATCCGTCACCGGGCTTACCAGTTTGGTTCATCATCGCATCGGTTTGTTGGTGCGGCCCAGAAATCAGTGTGGCGGCGGATCCCCCATCGATTCGGCAACCAGTCAATGTGTTGGTTCCGCTGGACGCTCAAGCCAGGCGGGTTGGTGACAAAGTCTACGTGCCCGATGCGTTCTATCAGGATCTTTTTAACCAAGCAGGTTCCGACGAACCGAGCACGGTAAATTTTTCGTCCGCGAACTATCGCGTTGATCTGCCATCCATTCTCGAGTCCGTCGAATCAGGTGGTTCGCCGTTGATCGAGGCGGAGTTTGAAGTTCATGTCGTTGGGGACAACAATCGAGTTCGATTGCCGTTTGCGGCGCAACACATCTGGCGCATCGAGGTCAGGCAGGGCGATCGCGATCGCTTTGTACCCACCGAGGCTGGCGACGACCAGTTTGTGATTGCAACCTTGCCGCCGGGCGAGTCTTTCCGGATTCGCGCAACGTTGATTCCAACTGTCAAGACGACCAATGGGCGTTCAAAATTGACGCTTCCCATTCCCAAAATCGCGGCTTCGAGATTGTTGGTCGAATCGAATCGCGCACTTGTCAATGTCGAAATTGGGTCGTCCCAAGGGCGATCGACACGAGATGTTGGTTTGCGTCGATGGGAATCTGAACTTGGAAACATCGATCAATTGAATATCAAATTCCAGTCTGCGTCCAGCGTTCAGGAGGTTGATGCCAATCAGTTGCAGCGGCGGTATTGGATTAGTGCTGGGACAGAACTGACCACAATCGATTGCCAAGTGGAGCCTAGCAAGTCGGTCAAAGTGGGTGAGACGATTGATTTGGTCATTCTAGATTCGCGACTTCCCACCGTCACAACGGCAGTCTGGCAAATCGAACGTTCGCAGTTGGTCAGTCCCTCTCGGTGGTCCATGACACTGATCAAGCGGGCAGAATCGGACGCTCCCATTGGTTTGCTATGGACGCTCCCATCACCAATCAACGATGCGACGTCACGTGAAGACCGGATTCCACTGACGATCCCGGAGATCACGTCCGCTGTTGCCGGCGAGTTCGTGCCCACCGCCATCGCGATCCAGAGTGCACCTGAACTGCGAGTGACGCATACCGGCCAGAATTCGGTCCAGGACCAAAGCGAGCAAGCGTTTGTTAGCAAGTGGAAAGGATTTCCTGTCGGTGGATCGATCGATCAAGCGTTTGTAGCAACCACTCGGATGCCGTCGTTGGTGATGTTGCAAAGTCGACGCGCGGAACCGACAGCCACGACTTTTAATTATTTGCACGTCACACGAGATGAGTTGCAGTTGCAGTTCCGTGCGATCGTCAAACCGAGTGATTCGTTGGTTCAACGACGGACGCTGCGATTTCCAGCGACGATGGATTTGGTGCATTTGACAGTCGATGGACAACCCGTTCGATACCATCCAATTCGCAGCGGCACGTTCATCGAGGTTGCGTTAGGAGATTTTGACGGCGTTGAGCCGAGGGTTATCGAAGCACTTGGTTTGCAGCCGCGTCGAAAGGGCCGACGCGTGGCTTTGCCCGCGATGCAGTGTTTGCCAAAGCTACCGGGCCCAAACACTTACAGTGTCATGCGCAGCAATGACATTCAGGTACAGGTAAGCAAGCAGCCCACAGCGATGGAATTTGCCACGCCTGAAGCGACAGTCAAGGAATTTCTGGCGGAAGGGTGGGTGCCGGTCGTTAATTGGGATTTACCTGAAAATATCGTCGACCTCAGTGACCTGAAAGGACAAGTGACGGCATCGAATCGAAACACCCGATTTGGATGTGATCAGCAAATCGTCATGTCCTATTCCGAGGGTGGTTGGAGCATGGAATCGCAAATCCAATTCACCAAGGGTGCCGTTCCCGATTACGTCGATGTCGAGATACCAACCCGCTGGACCAACTCACTCAGCGTCTCACCTCAGTCGACTTGGATCATCCGACCATCAACCGACCCCGGGCATCAAGTGATACGCATCGTGTGTGATCGCGAAACGTTGTCACAGTCACCGCTTTTTGTTCGCAGCGAATTGAACACGACCGACCAAGGGCGTGTTACCGTTCCGAAAGTGAGCGTGTTAGGAGTAGGCCCGCGAAAGATTGCGGTATCGGTGCCAAATCGTCTTACGAACGACCCCATCGAGTGGAAACTGCGAGCCGTCACGGCAAGTGGCGTTTCGGCAGACGCATCAACATACATCGTAGAGAACGATGCCTGGTCTATCGAACTGGCGCCGCTGTCGGGTGCTAAATCTGATCCAGTGGCGCTGGCGGCTGACACTCAGGTGTTCTTGCAAAGCGACAAAGCTGTCATCATCTGTCGCTGGGATCTAGTTCCCAATGGACTCGAGTCCGTCGAAATCAGGTTACCCGAGCGTGCAAAATGTCTAGGAGCTTGGACGGCCGGAAGTCCTGTCCTTTTTGAACCTGTCTACAATGTTCCGCCGGTTTCTGCGAATAGCGATAGCGAAACCGCAAGTAGCGGCGGTTCTGCCGCACCGCAGGCGCAATCCGATCAGTTGCAGGATGTTCGCGTGATTCGCGTTCCTCTGTCACTCAGTCGTCTGGCGCAACCGGTGGAGATTCTGTTAAGCATCCCGATACTCAATGCAAGACGTACGGACTACCTGCCTGAACTGCGAGGGATCTCGGTTCCCGATCAGTGGGTCGCGACCTATGTGCCCATCGAATCGGCCCCGCTGAACGATCAAGCCGAAACCGTGGACGCGGAACCAAGCGTTGTAGCGGAGTTGCCGATGAGCAACTTGCGGGCGATAAGTTTAGCGAGTGTTGTCATTGATGCCGTCGACCAATCACTCGATACACTTGCAGAACGACCCGCCAACGAAGTCGCCACATGGTTGTTGCCGTGGGTGACCCGCTACCAGAGCATCGCCGAAGCTGCCGGGCATTCATTCGTCATCGGCCAAACGGTGCAGATTACCGACGACGAAGACGACGCCTTGGTTCAAGACGAAGACTTTGAGCGATTTCCGCAACTGTCTGTCATTGACGCGTATACGATTGAACGATTCTGGCTGCAAATGGATCGACGTATGCAATCCTACGTCGACCGATATTTGGTCGGCGAACACCTGGTCCAGAAAGCGAAATTCAAGCCGCTGTTTGACCCGCGCGAATTCACGGGGTATCGAATGACAGATGCGATCAAGGTCACCCCGGCGGTAAGACCACGTTCCATCCAAGCCATGTCTTCGGGAATGCACAACCTGAGAAATACGCTCTCAAATTTGCTGACACTAGGCATGGTGGGCGGTCTGTTGTTGATCTTGAAACCGTTCCGCAAATTTTGCCAAGGTCTCTGTCTACATCCTGCGTTTTGGATGTCGCTCACGGGTATTTTCGGACTCTTTGTTGCTCCCATGCCCGTGGCGCTAGCCGTCGTCTTGGTCGCGGCAACCTTGCCGTGGATGCCACGCCATTGAACATCCAGGCTCGCGCGAGCTCCAAGCGGCAGCGCGATTGATCGGCCGCTGCTCGGTTTTTAGCGTTTACTCGCACGAAGCGAATCGTTTCGACGCACCGCGCAACGAACATCGACAACCTCGGATAGAATGTGCGATTGCGAAGGACAGATGCTGTCGATTCGAACCGATTAGTCGCATGAGTATGCGACAGCAAATCCAAAAATCCCCGCGCACTTCATCCCAGCAAGGACAAGATTTATGAACAAGGCCATGATGTATTGGCTTTCGGGTTGCCTGCACCTACTCGCACTCACGTCCTGGAACTCGGGTCCGGCGCTGGGACAAGACGCGACGACCGATCATTCGATCCGAGCAGCTACGTCGGCCTTGCAAGTTCGCGACGGCTTTACGGTGGATGCTATCGCGCATGAACCGTTGGTAGTCGATCCGGTGGCGATTCGGTTTGACTACCACGGTCGACTTTGGGTTGTCGAGATGCCCGACTATCCAACCGGTCCACGCGACGGTGCTTCACCTAGCGGCCGAATCAAGATTCTCAGTGACTCTGACGGCGACGGTAAGATGGACACGGCAACGGTCTTTGCCGATGGTTTACTTTTTGCCACGGGGGTTCAGCCATACCGCAACGGCGCCTTCGTTACGCTGGCCGGCCGCATTGAATTCATGACCGACCGAGACGCAGACTCAGTCGCAGACGAAACCGAAGTGCTGTTTCGCGGATTCGCGACCGACAACGAGCAGTTGCGGGCCAATCATCCCACGCTGGGACCCGATGGGATGATTTACATTGCGGGAGGTTTGCGTGGCGGAAAAATCATGGCGGTCAGCGATCGCTACGACACGCGACCTGATCCAGTCGATTTGCGTGATCGAGACTTTTGCTTTGACCCCGAAGGGGGCAGTTGGTTTGCTGTTGCCGGTAAGAGCCAGCATGGTCAGACGGTCGATGACTTTGGTCGGCGAATCGGTTGCAGCAACCGAAATCCAGCGATTGTCGCTCCGTTGACACTCGCTGCGATCGAGCGTGATCCAATGCTGGTTCCGCGTGATGCGTTGCACGATATCGGCACGCCGGCCGAAAATTCGGTTGTAAAACCGATCGCGAAAGCTTGGACGACCAGCAATCTTCACGATGGGCAGTTCAGCGCCGCCTGCGGTGTCTGCGCGCCGGGCTGGCGAGATGCGCAATCGCGCGAATGGTTTGTTGTCTGCGAACCCACCAGCTATCTGGTCCAGCGACAATTTATCAAGCAGGACGCGAGTGTGTGGACGTCGCACCGAGAACTAGAGGAAGCGGAGTTTTTGGCATCAGCCGATCCCTGGTTTCGTCCAGTCGACGCTGTGGCTGGACCCGGTGACGGAGTGTTCATTGTCGATATGGCCCGTGCGGTGATCGAGCACCCTGATTGGGTTCCAGCTGAATTGAAGACGCGTGGTGATACGTGGATGGGAACCGACCTCGGACGTGTCTGGAGAATTCGATCGTCGGATCAGTCGCCGTTGATTTCACGTATTGAATCGGACGCCGATGCCCTCCATTGGCTGTCGTCCAGTAATCCCTGGCAGCGGGAGATGGCGACGCAGTATTTACTCGAACATGGCATCGCTGACTTACAGGCATCATTGCGTGACCGCATTGCGAAGAGCGAATCGGCGGCTGAGGTGGCACGAATCGCGCAATTGTTGCAGCGTTTTGATGTGCTGACCGACATGGACGTGAATCTCTTGATTCGCTCGAAATCGTCGTTGGTTCGGTCCGTCGCGGTGAGCCTGAGTCAGACCAGGTCCGGCGTTTTGGACGATGCGTTCGCTCTATCGAATGATTCCGATCCGCTTGTTCGCCGTCAAGTCGCAGCGCTGGCAGTTGCAGCCGAGGGCGTTTCGGACGAATTGCGTTTGCAAACGCTGCAACAAATTATTGATCAGGGAAACATTGATCGCTGGACGATACTGACGATTGCGAGCGCCGACGACGCATTTGTACCGTCACTTGCTGGGATGGTCTGCACAAGCAGTGTTCATGTTCCCGATTTAGTCAAGCATTTGGTTCAACGACTGGCTTGCTTGGACCCTGCAAAGGCGGCCGAGAAAATCGTCACGTTGAAACAGGTTCACGGTCAGTCCGATCCATCCATTTCGATCGATGCGATGGCAGCTTGGATTCGCGGGGTAAAGCGACGACGTGCCGGAATACAGCAAACACTGACACTGCTGCCCCCGTCGACTCGCAGCAAATTCATCAAGATCGGCGAAACGGCAACCCGAATCGCGCTAAGTGGCGATGCACCACCGCAAACAAGGGTGGTTAGCTTGACAATTGTCGACGATTTGGGCAAAGCAACCGAAGTGTTTCGCGATTTGGTCGCCGGCGATCAACCCCCTTCGGTTCGCGAAGCGGCATTGGCTGTGGTAATGAACGCTGACCGGGAATGGACGCGGCAATATCTACTGGAAAATATCGCGTCGATGACGGCGGGTCTTCGCAGTGTCGCGGTTCGGACAGCGACCAGCAGCGCCGACAACGCGCGATGGCTACTTTCGGCAGTATCCGAGGGTGCCATCTCCAAGCAGTTTGTCGATCCGGCAACCGCAAAGCGACTACGCAAACATCCAGACAAAGAAATCAGCCAACTTGCCGATGAACTGTTTCGTCCGAATTCGGATCGCGCGGCGGTGATCGCAAAGTACCGACGTTCGGCCAGCCATTTGGGTGACCCCGCGTCCGGCCAGCAGCTTTTCATCGAACATTGCTCGGCATGCCATCAGATCGACGGCCGGGGAACCAACGTTGGCCCCGACATCAGCGACAGTCGTTCCAAGACGCCCGAAGCTTTGCTGGCGGCAATTTTGGATCCAAACGCTGCGATCGATGCGTCGTTTGTTCAATACACGGCGCTACTGACCGACGGTCAAGTCGTCGACGGATTGCTCATCGGCGAAACCGCAAAATCGGTGACGCTGGCAAAGAAGGGAGGAACGCAAGTGACCATCGATCGTGAAGAAATAGAGCGATTCCAGACACCCGGGATTTCATTAATGCCCGAAGGGTTCGAGCAGAATATCAACGTCGATGCGATGGCGGATCTGATTGCTTACTTGAAGAGCTGGCGTTACCTGAAAACGGAAATCCCCGGAGCGATCGAATCACTTCGATCGCCATCCCCGTGATGCAAAAGCATTGTCCATTATGATGTGGGTTCACTGCCGACCCGGAGCTCGCC
>JABDKS010000132.1 GCA_013002105.1 Pirellulaceae bacterium
GACCTGACCGATTCGGGTGGGTTTAACAACCTTGCCGACGCTGGGATCAACACCCCTGCCCTGTGGATCGAACACAGCAAATTGGTCGACAACCAACGACGTGGAGCATCGAATCAGCCAATGCGGCTGAATCAGCCAGTGCGGCCGAATTAACCAGGGCGGCGAGTTGCCTCGGAGCACCGAGCGAACTAATTATTGGCGGCGTTGGATTGCTGACCGAGGAATTCATCGTAGGCCAGCACGGCATCCTGAATTTCGGTGATCGCAAGTTCCTCGCTTCCGTCATGCAACGGATTGAAAATCTGCATCGTCGCGATGTCGTATTGCCATAATTGGACCAATGCCCGCCGATAACTTTCCCGGGTCATCACGGGAGCCTTGCGGTCACTCGTGTCAATCTTGCAAACGCGGGCGACCCAGGGGATCGATTTCACGTTTTGCTTGCCCAAAGCTCTGCGGTTGACCAGGTCGGTCCGGACCTGTTGCAAAATCTCGTTGCTGTAAAACAGGTCGACGGAATTCTGCGTGGCTGCGTCAGTTGTCTTGGAGCGTTCGTGCCATACCAGGTCGCTGCCATAAGCGATGGGATTGGTGGCGCTGAAATGCCGGGGCGACAGTGGCGGTAGCAGAATGTCCCGAACGAAGTAACGAACCGGGTCGTCAGCGGTCGAAAAGACAACGTGCCAATTGGTGACCAGAGAGTCGGGATAAACCTCGCGGATTGGTTTGGCGAAATGCTGATCATACAACTCAACGTACCGCTGCCACGCAAAAGTTCTCCACGCATTCTTATCCTGCACGATATTGGGCGGCAGTTCCGCGCGGCATCGACGGCAATGCTGTAGTTGGTCGAACAAATGCGACCAGGGATACGGGTCGCCTTCGTAATCCATCCACACTCCGGCGATGTCGACACCGGCATCGCGGAACGCCTGCATCGTTTGGCGTGTTTGCTGTTGCAATACACTCCATCCAGCTATTTGGTTGGGGCAGGCGCCGTGCCATTCGAATGCGTCCTCCTTGCCGAACCAAGTGGGTTGATAACTGAGGTCAAACTGATGGGCCCAGTCGTCTCCGTTCTTGGCCAGAGAGTAAGGCCAATTGTCGGTTCGGCCCTGCATCAAAATCACTGGAACGCCGGCGCTCTGTAACGCCCTCGCCGCCGGAATCATGGCGACATCCATCTGCAAATGCTGCACGAGACCCCGCTGTCGCAACACGTCGATTTCGCGTTGACTCAGCGAATCAAATCCCACTCCGTGCCACATGATCATCGGCAATCGATCGCCCGTCTCATGCTTCAACGGCGGGACTTCGCGCTCGATGGTTTCGATCCAGCGCTGGTTCCTTAATTGCGCGGCGCGGTCCGGCGGGGTGCTGGCAGCATACAACAGCGATTGGCCATGCGATTCGTGATGGTTGGCAAGTGCGCCAACGACCATGACCAGCAGCATTCCCAGAGACTTTCGATCGATGTACATCGACGGCATACTACGGCTTGGCCAAGCTGCCGACGAAACTGTCATACCGCTGTTGAATGGCGTCCACACTCGGCGATTCGCCCTGCGTGACGACCAAGCGGTACTTCAATTCCAACGGGTTCGACTGCGTCAGCGTGGTGGCAAAATACGTTCCAAAACGACCGTAGGGTCGTTCGGAGAACAATGCCGGTTTTGGCAGATTGGGATTGTCAAAGTATTCGACCGTGTAGCGGTTGCCGTTGAGCTTGAAGGTCTCGGCGAACCAATTCAGATTGACATGCGGTGGCGGATCGCCCTTGTCGCCCACCTGAATCGCCGCGGCGTCTTGCGGAAAATCGGCGGGCCGCAGGAAGGTGGCACCATTTGCATCGGCGACTGCTTGATCGGCACGGAATTGAAAACCGGCATGTTGCCGATCTCCGGCCAAGCGAATGTCGCCGACCTGGCTCTCCAGGATCGAACTCCAATCAATCTGCCAACCACCACTGGTCGGTTCTTTTCGAACGCTGACTGTTCGCCGTTCGATGATGACGGGGTTGTCGTCTGGATCATTCCAGTGGATTTCCGCGGTCATCGATCCTTGGTCGGCCGCCGCGGTTTGATCCAAAAACTTGACATGTCGTTGGTGGGCGCCGTTCTTGCAGTGCCAGAAATCATATTGTTTGCCGTCACCAAACGAAGTTTTGTTCCAGCCAAGAAACATGCCGCGGTGGTGCGTGAATTTGCCGCCAGCCCCTTTGGTGATACGCTCGCCCGATTGTGGGCCGTAGACGTGATGGTAGACCTTGTAGGTTTCCAAAGCGCGGTCCTTGGTCGAATCGTCGTAGGCAAACATATAGCGAATGACGACCTGGTCGCCGTACAGCAAATCGCTAGTGCCGGCGGCTTCGTCTGTCTTCCAAGTGAATTGACTTTGGCCTTGCGCGACAGAGCCGCACCAAAAGAAGGTTGTTGCGGCGGCGAGCAGAATGATTCGGTTCATAAAATGGAGTTGGAGTTGATGTGGTGGCGGAAGGGAAATTCGACGTAGCTGGTTATCGGTGGTGTGATGCTGCGAACAGCAAACGATCGTGGTTTACTCGGCGTGCATGCGCGTGTGCATTTTCTTGAGGTGTTCGGGTAATTGGAATCCGTCAGACTGTAAAAATGTCATCAGATCACCGATTTCTTCCTTCGTTAACACGTCAAGCAATCCTTTTGGCATCGCAGAGATTTTGGATTTTAACTGTTCGTCGATCGCATCCTTGGGGACGGAGGTCAAGATTTTTGGCGTCAACAAATTCGTCATCACTTGCAGTTCTTTCTTGGAGTTTTTGGCGATCACTCCTGAAATAACGCGGCCGTC
>JABDKS010000146.1 GCA_013002105.1 Pirellulaceae bacterium
GGAGGGGGCACCTCCGGGAGACTCCGGCGACGGCAAGGGGGAGAAGGGGCCAACGGGCAAACAGAAAGGTGGCAAAAAATCGGGCAGCGAAAAATCATCTGCCAAGCAGTCCCAGGGTCAGCAATCAAAGAGCCAGCAGTCCCAGAGTCAGCAATCACAGAACCAGCAAAGCCAAAACCAGCAATCGCAGAGTCAACAATCACAGAACAAGCAGTCTCCGAACAAGCAGTCGGATTCCCAGCAGAAATCGGATTCGCAACAGCAACCATCGGGCTCATCGAAGGATTCTTCGCAGTCGGCGTCTGATCAAAGCCAGCAAGCGTCCGAGCAGTCCGCGGGTAAGAAACCTTCGGATCCACGTGAATCTCCACAGAGCAATTCGTCAAAGGACGAATCGGATTCCAGCGATCCATCGGATTCGCAATCCAAGAGCGATGATTCCCAAGGCGACCCGAAAACACAGTCGGATCCACGCGATCAACCGAATGAGTCGCAGAGCAAATCCAACAGCAAACCCTCGGAGTCGAATTCAGGCGAAAGCCAGAGTGGTGAGCCGCCAACGGGTGAGCCCGCGGAGAGTGATACGGGCGAATCGGCCGGTTCCCGCGCGCTCAATGCGGTCGGGAGTCTTTTTTCGGCGCTGGGGAATATTTTGCGGTTCGTGATCATGGCTGCGTTGTTTGTTGTCGTGGCCGCGTTCGTTTACTTGCATCGCCACGCGTTGGCCGAGTGGTGGAACAGTCTGTTTAACCGGGACAGTGAATCCGAAACCATTTTGTCGGTCGAAGAACAGTTGCAGCAGGATTTGGCGGCACCACCGCGGCCATTTGCGTCGTTTCGCAATCCGATCGGCAAGGAAAAGGATCCTCGTCGAGTGGTGGTGATTACGTTTCAAGCATTTGAGGCTTGGACGCGCGAGCAGGGATGGAAGCGAGAGAAGGACGAAACGCCGAGTGAATTCACGCGGCGGGTCGCACGGGGTGTTCCGCAAGTCGCGACGCCGGCCACCGAGATGGTCGAAGCGTACAACCGGATTGTTTACGGTCGCGGCAAAGCCACCCAGCAAGACATGTCGGCCGCCCAGCAAGTTTGGCAGGCGATGCGAGGTTAGCGTTGGGGTTTTGGTAGTTTTGGTAGGCCAGGACCTGTCCTGGCGAGTGTGTATTGTGCCAGGACAGGTCCTGGCCTACGGCTACGTGTGTTGCCAGAGCGGGTGTTTTGCCAGGACAGGTCCTGGCCTACGACTACGGATTTGTGTGCCAGAGTCTCGGTTTGTTAGGATCTTAGATTACTTGATCCTATGGGGCACGGGCAATGTCTAGCTACCGGCGTAACTTTGTTCCCGGGGGAACATTCTTTTTCACTCTCGTGACCTACGGTCGTCGTCCTATTCTTACAACAGATCTCGGTCGGCGCTGTTTACGTGAAGCTTTCGCCACGATCAAACGTCGGTCGCCGTTTCAGCTTTTCGCGATTTGCCTGTTGCCGGACCATCTTCATTGTGTCTGGCTGATGCCCTCGGCTGACGCGGACTTCGCGACACGTTGGAAACGAATCAAACACGAATTCTCCACGCGATGGCTTGCGGGCGGTGGCATCGAAGCTGAGGTCACGCCTGCACAGCAACGCGAAGGGCGGCGCGGTATTTGGCAACCAAGGTACTGGGAGCACACCGTTCGCGATGAAGTGGACCTCGAACGTTGTGTTGATTACATCCATTGGAACCCGAGGAAGCACGCGATCGTTCGACGCGTAAAGGATTGGCCGTATTCGAGTTTTCAACGCTTTGTGAGCGAGGGTCAGTATGAAGCGGACTGGGGTGGGACCGCACCAGCATCCATTGTGGGCCAGAAGGAAATCTGGGGAGAACCAGTGTAGGCCAGGACCGGTCCTGGCGAGTGTGTTTTGCCAGGACAGGTCCTGGCCTACGGCTAAATGTGTTGTCGGAGCGGGTGTTTTGCCAGGACAGGTCCTGGCCTACGGATACGGCTATTCTTGCTAGGACGGGTCATGGCCCGGGGCTACTTAGCTGTTGAGTTGGGCGAAGGCTCGCATGTCTTTTTCGAGTGCGGTGATTCTTTCGTTGAGGGTTGTTTCGGCTGCTCGTAGGTCGGACGATTGCTCCGGCGATCGTCGTGTGAAGACGTAGAGTTTGATCTTGGGTTCGGTGCCGCTGGGTCTTGCCGCGACATAGTTTCCTTCTTCGGCCAAATCCATCACGATCAAATTGCCGACCGGTTCACCCAGTGGTTTTGACTCGCCGGTGGCAGTATCGGTCGACGTGCTGTTTTGGTAATCGCGAAAGCGGGTGACGTCGATTCCGGCGAGTCGTTTGGGCGGGCTTTCGCGAAACGCCTTCATCAATCGTTGCATCGCTGCCATCCCCTCGCTGCCTTCCATGACCAGATTGATCAATCGCTCTTTGTGATAGCCATGTTGGCGATGCAGATCGGCCAGGTAGTCGTGCAGTGATTTGTTCTGGCTTTTCAATTCGGCGATCAATTCGCTCATCAGCATGCAGGCGACCGCACCGTCTTTGTCGCGCGCGTACTGACCAATCAAATAGCCGTGCGATTCTTCGGTGCCGAATACGAATTTTTCGGGACCTTCGCGATCCATCGCCGCGGCGATGTGCTTGAATCCGACCAGCAAATCGCCCACGCAGCGGACGTTGTAGTTTTCGGCGATCCGCCGTGATAACTCGGTGGTCACGAGGGTCTTGATGATGTAGTGGTCGGGTGTCAATGTTCCCGCCGCCGCTCGTTTGCTCAGGACAAAGTCGGTCAACACGGCACCGATTTGATTTCCATCCAGGGTGCCCCAGTCCATCGACGCGTCGAGTGTTTTGGGGGCGGCGACGCCGAGTCGATCGCAATCGGGATCGGTAGCCAAGATGACATCGCACATGGTTGCCTTGGCGTACTGAATCGGTGCTTCGAAGATCGCTTGGTTCTCGGGATTGGAGACGTTGCCGGGGACGTTGGGAAAGTCACCGCTTTTCTCTTCGTGCGGGCCGTACACTTCGACTTCTTCGAAACCATCGTGCTTCAATAGCGGCAGGACCGCTTCGGCACCCACGCCGTGCAGTGGTGAATAAAGAATCTTTGCGTCTCGTGGTCCGTCGAATCCGCATGCGGCGCTGACTTTCAAATACTCGCGATCAATCTCGTCGGTGATGATCTCGATTTTGGAGTCCGCGACGCATTTGTCGAATTCGACGCGGCGGATTTGTTGGCAGTTCATCACACGATCAATGATTGCCTGGTCGTGTGGCGGTAGAACCTGTGCGCCGCTGGACCAGTAGACTTTCACGGCGTTGTCGCTGGGTGGATTGTGGCTGGCGGTGACCATGATGCCACAATCGCATTGTTTGTAACGAACGGCGAAGGAAAGTTGCGGTGTGGCGCGGTAATCGTCCAGCAAATAAACCTTGAAACCTGCGGCGACCATGATGCCGGCACACAGCTCGGTAAAGTGGCGTGATTGATGACGCGTGTCGTAGGCAATCGCGCAGGACAGCTCTTTATCGTCATCGCAGTAATCGACAACGTAATCGGCCAATCCCTGGGCGCTTTCACCGATGGTGCGGTCATTGATGGCGTTCGAACCGATTGGGTACATCCGTCCTCGGCGACCACCGGTTCCAAAGGGGATGATGGTCCAGAAAACATCGTCCAGCTTTTGCCATTTTTCATCGCGGACGTGATCGATCACGGCATCGCGATAGTCGGCGTACCGGTCTTCGGTCAGCCAGCAACGAATATTTTGAACTGCCGATTCACTCAGACGGCCCTCGGAGCAAGCTTGTTGGATCGAATCGATTGCGGTTTGAACGTTGGAGTTCACAGCGTCTCTCGTTTGCTGGCGTGTGTTCTGCGGGTGGATTTTGGCGGGTTCGCACAGACCGACGTGTTGGAGTGGGGGCGTCCTTGCCGGTCAGCTGAGTGAAGATTCTATTTGCTGCACGGCGATATGGGAAACGTCGTTGCCAAAACCAGTGAACTTAGAAAAGAAATCCATGAGCGAATTAATCATCAGTGTGAGCGGTCTGCGTGGGATCGTTGGCGAAACACTCACTCCCGATGTTGCCTGTCGGTTCGTTGCGGCTTTTGCGTCTCAGGTTCCAGCGGGGCCGATCATTGTTGGGCGAGACGGCCGCAGTAGCGGACCCATGTTGCGACAAGCGATTGTGTCGGCGTTGACCGCCTGTGGTCGTGATGTGATTGACGCGGACGTTGCCGCCACACCGACGATCGGTGTTTTGGTCAAGCAGCGGGGTGCCGCGGGTGCCGTGCAAATATCGGCCAGCCACAATCCGCCTCCCTATAACGGGATCAAATTGTTCGGAATCGACGGTCGTGTTTTGGACGCGACAACCGGGGCAAGGATTCGCGATGGATACCTAGCCGGTGATGC
>JABDKS010000189.1 GCA_013002105.1 Pirellulaceae bacterium
ATCCGGGGTTCCAGTGCAACGCGCCGATCGCTTCCAGGGGAGCCGCTGTGCCAGCGCCCCCCATCGATCGATTGACCGGTCCGACGCCGGTAATGGCAATCCCCTGCCCCTGCAACGTAGCCGCCACAGAACAAACGATGAGGACTGCTAAAAGTTCAACCCGAAGCTTGGGAAATAGGAACATCTTTGATCTCAAATGGGTCAGTGGCTTCGGGTGGTAATAGCATTAGTGCCGGCGATACATCATGTAGGGGTAATGCTCTTTGGATCGACGCGACCGGGTTGCTGCCGTGCTGATTTGCGACAATCGCTATAGATTCACTGATCCTCGTCACGCGAAACCGGCACAACCTGCGAAGCTTGCCAAGTTCTGGGGGGGTGACCAGCCGAGCCAAGTGGTGGCGATCACTACGTAGGAGATCGTTCGCGGCATCCCAACTCCGTTGGACCTGCCACCCAGCTCGACTCCGAGTCCGGGATAGAAGAATCTGGGGATGAATGCGGACGTCGAGCGGGCGCTCCTGAAGAATCGTTGCTAGAATCGTTGGCAGTCGTCGGGGGGCGTGCTATCGCATGGATTGTGATACCACCAGCCGGTCACTGATCCGTCCACGAATCACCATGACAGATCCACCATGACTCTGAGGCTGTTCTGTCATCACGGCCACCCGTTGAACTTTACGGATGATCTGGCCGATAAAGAACTCGCCTGCAACCGCTGCGGTAGCGTTTCGATGCGGCGGCCCGTCGATACGCCCAAAAGCTTGTTGGACAAAAGCACACACGGCGACGAGGACCAGCCCAACACCAACGCGAGCGATCAACCCCCGTCGGACGAGGATCCGTTGTCATCGCTCTTCATGACGGTTGATGAAATTCCGAGTGATGAAAGCGCCAAACGCAAACCGGCAATTCGAGCCAAGCAGCGTCCAAGTGATCCAAGTGCATCGCGATCTTCTGCGTCATCAAGCGAGCGAATCTCCGACAAACATTTTGAACCACCGCAGCTCGCAGGCTATGAGATCATCGAAGAACTCGGCCGAGGGGGGATGGGCGTTGTCTACCGGGCACGCGATATAGCGCGTGGCCGCGAGGTTGCTCTTAAAACCTTACAACGAATGAATCCCGAAAGTCTGCAGCGGTTCAAGGCAGAGTTTCGTGCGCTTGCCGACATTGCGCATCCCAATCTCGCGTCATTGTACGAATTGCTCTCGGACGGAAAAACGTGGTGTTTCACCATGGAGATTCTCGACGGTGTCGATTTTCTACAATACGTGTGGTCCGGTTTTGAGTCGCTCCGATCCCAGGAGAATCAAACACCGGTGTCGATTGCGCAAGCAGCGGGCCCGAGGTTGACGGAGCAGAGAATCGATCGTTGGCGTGATGTGATGAAGCAGTTGGCTATCGGGCTGGACACGCTGCATCAAGCAGGCATTTTGCACACCGACATCAAACCATCCAACGTCGTGATGACGACCGAGGGGCGACTGGTTCTATTGGACTTTGGTTTGGCTGCTCCGATCGATCAAAAGCACGGCGAGCTGATTTTGATCCAAGGAACACCACCCTACATGTCGCCCGAACAGGGACGCGGCGCGCCGCTGAATGAAGCCAGCGATTGGTACGCGGTCGGCGTAATGATTTACGAGCTGCTGACCGGACGGTTGCCATTTCACGGCAAATCGAGAGAGGTCTTGGCCAGAAAGCAGGTGGAGACACCTACCGCCCCGTCAGAATTGCGCCCGGATACGCCGGAAGATTTGAGCGAATTTTGCATGGCGTTGTTACAGCGCGAGGCCGCACTGAGGCCGTCGGTGTCGGATACCCTGCGGTTCCTGGGTGCCGACGATGTGGCCAAGGCGCGTGATGCATCGCGGCAAGCGGAGATAACCCAGTCGATCGATTTGGTAGGCAGAGATCGGCACTTGGAGGTACTACGGAAATCGTTTGCGCAAGTGGCGGCCGGTGACACGCTCAGTACATTTGTGCATGGCAAGTCGGGAATGGGAAAAAGTGTTCTCATTCGACGTTTTCTCAACGACATCAAGCAACACAGCGACGCGGTTGTCTTGGAAGGCCGCTGCTACGAACAAGAATCGGTGCCGTTTAAAGCGTTGGACAGTCTGATCGATTCGCTCGCCGACTATTTGAATACGCTGGGAACGGAGTTGGTTCACTCGGTGATGCCACGTGACCGGCTGGCTTTGACGCGCGTCTTTCCGGTCTTGGGAGGAACGGCTGAAGTCGCCGGCGCGACCTATCCGTCGGTCGATAGTGCAGATCAACAAGAGTTGCGGCAGCGGGCAATGAATGCGCTGCGAGAACTATTGCAACGGTTGGCGATTCGTTCGCCATTGGTGCTGTACGTTGACGATTTGCAATGGGGCGATGTCGACAGTGCTGTCCTGTTAGCCGATTTGGTACGCCCACCCGATGCGCCACGGATTTTGTTGTTGGCGTCGTACCGCAGCGAAGACGCCGATCGAAGCTTGTGTTTGCGAGCAGTTGACGATGCTTTTCGACGAGGCCGAAATCACCCGCAGCGAACCGAGCTTGCAATCGAACCGTTGACGACGCAAGAATCCGAAACATTGGCGCTGTCGTTGCTGGGAGAGAACCAACAAGCCAATCGCACGTACGCCAAAAAAATCGCGAACGAATCGGGTGGATTGCCGTTTTTTGTTTGGGAACTGGCACAGCATGTTCAGGAAGATCCGGGGATTGCGGATCAGGCAATCGAACTGGACGAAGTGATTTGGGTTCGTGTGACTCGGTTGCCTGAGGATACGCGCCGGATGTTGGAGATGATCGCGGTTTCCGGTCGTCCGATGCCGACGGCGGAAATATTTCAAGCATGCGACGCGATGGCCAACGGACCGACGCTGATGCGACAACTACGTGCCAGTCAATTTGTTCGCACGACCGACTCGCAAGATGACCAAACATTGGTCGAAGCCTACCATGACCGCATTCGTGAATCGGTCGTCAACCATATCGAACCGGAAACAGTCACCCAATGGAACCGAAGTTGGGCGCGAACGATCCAGGCGGTCAGTGGCGTGGGTGTCGATGAGCTGCGCGAACAAATCGGTTTGACGGATGAGTTTGAGGCGCCCGAGCAAAACTACGAGCTGGAGAGGGAGCAGTGGCAACGCTTTTTCGACATCGCTTACTTCTATGATGCAGCGGGCGAACACGCGCAGGCGTTCGCGTACGCATTGTTGGCGGCCGAGCAATCTCGCATGCAGGATGGCTTGGAAGTCGCCGAGCAGCAGTATCGCATCGCGTTGCGAGCGGCAGATACTGTCGACCCCGCGTTGCGATTCCGAGTTTTGGAAGGTCTGGGCGACGTGCTGGTGATGCGGGGTCGCTATGACGAAGCCAACGAGCAATACAAGGCAGCCCGCGCTATGATCCAGGGCGAACAGACACTGGCCCGAATGGATCAGAAAATCGGCGTTGCCTGGCTGAAGAAAGGGGACATGGGCGAAGCACGCGACACGCTCGAACGCGCGATCGGGACCACCGGCGAGAAACCTCCGTCGTCAATCACCGTGCTGCCGCGAGCGTTCAAGGAAGCCGTCGTGCAGTTTCTGCATACAAAATTTCCGTCGCGTTTGGTCGGTCGACGAGATCCGACGTCGTCGCAGGGCAAATTGGATCGGCTTCGTGTGCGGATCTATGATCAGCTGACGTTCAGTTACTGGTTCACGCGAGGAATGAACTTTGTTCTTTGGTCGCACCTGCGACAGATGAATCTTGCCGAACATTACCCGCCGTCGGCAGAACTGGGCAAGACATACGCGTTCCACGCCGTGACGATGACAGGCGTTCCGATGGCGCAAAGGGGCGTTGATTACGCCGAGCGGGCCTATCAGATATCGCTTGACAAGGGCGATTTGTGGGGACAGGGAGAAGCCCGTAGTTTCCAAACGTTTGCGTTGATCGTACTGGCGAAATTCAAAGAAGGTGTCGCGACCGGCTTGGAAGCGGTCGAACTTTTGGAGGACGCCGGCGATGTTTGGGAATCCAACATGGCTCGCATGATCGCAACGGTTCCGATGTACTACTTGGGCGACTTAAAAACCGCCTACCAAGAATCAAAAAAAGCGTATGAGATCGGTTTGGAGACCGGCGATTTTTCCGCCGTGTGTATTTCGCTTCTGTTTTGGATTCCCACCAATCCGAAAACGATTCCCGAGGGCGCGATTCAGGCGGAGTTGGAGCGACCGCGCGAAGACCCGTTGACGATCGCAGGTGCCGTCTATGCACGCGGACTGGAATTGTTGTTATGTGAAGATAATCCCAGGGAAGCGGCAAAGATTTTGCAGGAGAGTTTGGACCAAGCCAAACGTTTGGGCCTCCGCAATGTTTGTCTGTTCAGCGCCGCGACATGGAAGGTCACCGCGCTGCGGAGCGTTGCACAGCGAGAGGCCGACGGTCCGGCGCGGCGAAAAGCAGTCGCCGACGCAATCAGAGCTGCGAAGGTGGCCTTAAAAATCACCAAAAAGTATCGGGCCTGCCGCCCGCATGCCCTGCGAGAGCGCGCCATCATCGCGGTCTTGCAAGAGAATGAGACGCAGGCCCGTCGATACTTTGATGAAAGTTTGCTGCTGGCCGAATCCTATGAAGCGCGATACGACCATGCAAAAACGATGCTCGCTCTAGGTCAGGCGGGCGAACAATTCGGTTGGGCAGACGCTCCCGCGCAGATCGTCGAGGCAACACAACAGCTCGCCGAGATGGAAGCGTTTCAACACACAGCTCCATGATGAAGTGTCTTTTGTGGCGCACATGGATCCGTGCGGCACAATCGCGGTACAAAGATCACCGACCAGATGTGATCGTCGGAAGTCCGCGCGAGGTTGCGACGTATTCGCAAGACACAACAATGCCGAAGGGATCAAGGCCATTCAACAGACAGTAGGGCCGGTTCCCACCGGCCAGGGAACCCGGGGTTGTTCACGGCCGGTAGGAACCTCGTCTTTACCCACAAGTCTGCTTTTGCAATTAACACTTTACCCTCCCGCGCGTATGACTTTCCATTGGAAAACACGCTGTCGCGGGAGGGTCGATGGTGAGCCCAAGCGAGCCAACGGGGAGGGCGAACAGAAGCCGTTGATCGCCATCCCCGTCACACTCGCTAAAGCTCGGTGCCGACCCTCCCACGGACAAGTCTCTATTACATGGATGATTTAGCGCGTGGGAGGGTGAATTAAAGAAGCTATCAATCAGCAGATTTGTGGGTAAAGACAAAGTAGGAACCGGCCCTACCTAACTGGCAAGCCACAACGAGCGCGGGCGGTTTCAATCGCAACGCGACCGCGTCAGGTTTCGTTTGCCAAGGCGCATTTTAGCGGACAGGTGTTCGGCACCGACTCTCCGCGGCGGTACAGGCTTAACAGTTCCTTGGACCGCTGGGCCAACAGTCGTCGCACCTCACGGCGTTTGCCTTTAACGCGTGCGATTTTCATCGAGTCGTAGGCGGTCGTTTGGTGTCGCATCCATGCGATCACCGCCGCTTCGGCACGACGCTCGAC
>JABDKS010000202.1 GCA_013002105.1 Pirellulaceae bacterium
GGAACTGGAAGGCCGCGAGAATGTACGTTTGATTCACGGCGACGCACTGCGCAATAAGAACTCATTTCGTCCCGATCTAATGGACCAGGTACGCGAAGCCCAATCGCGACTGGGCAGCGAGTCGCAATTCAAACTGGTTGCCAATTTGCCTTACAATGTGGCCACCCCGATCATCACGAACTTACTTCACGAAACGCCTTCACCGGATGTGATGGTCGCCACGATTCAAAAAGAATTAGCGGATCGGATCGTCGCACAACCTGGTTGCAAAGACTACAGCGCGCTAAGTGTTTGGATTCAATCGCTGTGTAAGGCCCAGATTGTGCGTGTTTTGCCGCCGACCGTATTTTGGCCGCGTCCCAAAGTTCACTCCGCCATCATTCGCCTGGACGCGGTCCCCGAGTGGCGCGAACAGTTTGTTGACCTGAAGCACTTTCATCAGACCGTTCGCTCGCTATTCTTCCATCGACGCAAGTTCCTACGTTCGGTCGTGATCAGTGCCATGAAAGGCAAGCTAGACAAAGCCGCGGTCGATCAGGTGTTACAAAAACTCGGGCATGGTGAAACGTGTCGAGCCGAGCAATTGTCGGTCCAACAGATCCAGGAATTGGCGGAAGCATTGCGGATTGCGGAACAGGCGGTGGTTTGAGAAACCCCGGGGTATACTGGAAACATGAAACAGATCGTCACGGTTGTCCGTCCACATCTAGCCGAAAACGTGATTGGGAGTCTTCGCCGGGCTCCGGTCGAAGCAATCAGTGTCACTGAGGTGAAAGGTTACGGACGACAAAAAAGTTATCTGGACGAGTATCAAGAGACTGAGTATTCGCAAGCCTTCGTGCCTAAAGTTGAAATTACACTCTGGGTAGATGATACGCGGTGCGAGGAAATACTTGAGAAGATCGTGTCGGTGGCCCGCAGCGGGCGAATCGGCGATGGAAAAATCTTTGTGATGCCCGTAACCCACTTTCAGTGACATGCACTGGCCGCCTCTTCCAGACTACGGATGCTTCCCGCGTTGGCCGACCGACGGTGATGACTTCATTCATCCCGAAGATCGCGGCAAGGCATCTCGTTTCATTCCCAGCGAACGAGTCTTACGGCGCGACGAGTTCGACGGAACCTATTACCACTACGCGTATGGCAAACTTCGTTTGCGTCTAAGGCCAGCCATGTGGCTGAAAGTCACGGACGATGGAATCGACATTGGCGACGAAGTCGAAACCATCGGCAGGGCACTGCAACGTGAATTGTTCGTGGCCACGATCTGGGGCATGTACTACGTCGCACGAAAGGGCTGCATTTTGTATCGCTTGAAACGAGGCGAGATGCCGGTTCCGCGGTTGTACGCCGCCAAAGATCTGCGACTGCTGACCGACAAGGAACACATCCGCGAGCGGACGTTTGACTACCGCGCGCCGAAATGGGATGGAACCGGCGACCTGGAACTGTAGACGTTCGACATCACGACCGTGTGACTACTCCATGTCATTCGGCACATATAACGAAAATCTCGCCCCACCCATGTCGCTTTCTTCGGCGACTACAGTTCCGCCGTGTCGTTTGGCAATCCGGTAGACCAATGCCAGGCCCAATCCGGTTCCTTTGCCGTCACCGGGCGTTAGTCGCACGAAGGGGTCAAACACCTTCGCGCGATCATCTTCCGGAATGCCGAC
The DNA here is from genome assembly GCA_013002105.1 of Pirellulaceae bacterium. The sequence continues at coordinate 1,677 of JABDKS010000202.1, forward strand.
ACCGTCATCGTCTACCTGGATTAAAACCCCATTGCGTTGTTGGATTGCGCGGATCGCGACGCGTGTTTTGGCGTATCGACCGGCATTGCTAAGCAAATTCCCAACTGCCCGCGCGATACTCCGCCGGTCGGCTGTGACGTGGACGTTCGGCAACACTCGTTCGATGTCAAATTCGATCCCTTCGTGCAACGGGCCATGAATATCGACTAGCTGATCGAACAAGTCATTCAATTCAACGGTTTCCGGTTGATCAAGCTTCGCATCCGATTCCAGCCGAACGTAAGTCAGCAGTTCGCCAACCAAATCATCCAGCCGTTGGGTGGCGTTATCGACAGAATCCAAACGCGACTTGCGTTCTTGATCCGTTTCCGCCGTTTCAATCAGATCGGTGGCAAAACGGATTCGAGCCAGCGGCGTTCTCAGTTCATGCGAGACGGCCTCGAGCAACTCTTTTTGCGAACGCAGCAGAGTTTCAGTTTTTTCGGCCATGGTGTTAAAGGCTGTCGCCAGCGCTAGTCCTTTCGGAACATGCTTGGGATTGATCCGCGCCGACAAGTCACCCTCGGAAATCGCCGTCGCCGTACGCTCGAC
>JABDKS010000232.1 GCA_013002105.1 Pirellulaceae bacterium
TTGCAGGGCAGGACCTGCGCTGGCCATGTCGGATCATTTCTTGGGTGTAATTGCACCGGGCGGTTTCAGTTCCGACTCTGCCAACGGCGCCGCGACTAAATAACTGGCCCAGAAAAATGGTTGATCACCGGTCAGCCCCTCGATCTCATGCTCGGATTGCCGCAGCAGCGGTTCGGCCACCGGATCCAGTTCACTACGTCGCAGCACCGCGCGTGCGCGCGCCCAAGATTCGTTCATGCCCGAGAACGGCAACTCTTGCAGCAGTTCGCGCATTGCGATGGCGGACGACTCTCCACCAACAATCCAGCGGCTAACCATCACGTTTCGCACGCCGGAGGATTGCAAAGCACAAACGGTCAAGAACAGGTCTTCACCTGAACCCATTTTTCCTTGATCAACCGACGAGCGAAATCCAGCTAACAGGACCGATTCGGGCGTCTTTGCAGGAAACCGCATCCAAGCGGCCAACGTTCCCGCTGGTGTGCCGCGGTCATACGCGCCAACATTGGTTGCAAACGCGTTCTTCGGATTCGGCGCCACGGGCGCAGCGACTAACAAATGCCCGACCGAATCAGCCAGCAGGCTCGATGGAACGTTCAGCTTTTGCGGAATCCGAATCGAATCATTCACACTGTCTGCCAGAGACTGTGTGATTGTCTCGTTCAACTCCAAGTCGCGTGGTGCAAAAAACATATCGGCCGCGATTGCGACAGCGCGACTGGTGGCACGCGGGCCGGTGGGTTGAAAGGCAAGTCCCGGAGTCGCTGCGTAACGAATCTTGATTCGGTCACCAATCAGTGGCGATTGGTCGCCTTCGATCGGCAGCATCTCAAATGGCAGATACCACAGCGCGCTGTCGGGCACGATGATCAACTGATCAAACCGATCGGCGCTAATGGTCGTGTCATCGGGAAACAGATGACGCCGCAACGTGACCGCAGCACGGCGCCAGGTGTCGTCTTCGGGAAGTCGTTTTCCTCGCGCCTTTCCCACGCCGATCGAGACCAATAACCGGCCGATCTCGCCCGGAATTCGGGCCGCACCACCCACCGTCCAAAACTCCACTTTGCCTTCGGCAGCCAAAGTGACATACAACCGGTTATCAACGCTGACAAATGTCAACAGTCCCGTCCGGTCGGGAAGTCGCGCGACGGCGGTCTTTTCTTGCAGCGGTGGCAGCATCGTGCGCGGTAGTGTCACACGGCTTAGCGCAATTTGCGTTGCCAGCGATTCCATCCGATTCGCAGCCAGCAACAGCGCATCTTTATCGGCCGGCGGCGGCGCGACGACCGCTTGCCGCAACGCCTTAATGTTTTTGGGCGCCTTGTTTCGAAACTCCGCAGCCTCCTTGCCAATCACCTTATCATCGCCGCGCACGAGCGAACGCACTTGTGTGATCCGACCACCCATTGCCAGCCGCCGCAAAAAACGATGCGACAACAATTCGTCCATTCGTGCCAGCACCTCGGTGCCTTGCTTTTTGTACGCCGCAATCTGTAGTCGCGCGGTGTGTGGTACGGTTCGGTCGACCGTCGTCGACGATAACGCGTCGACCGGATCGCGTCGCCACAATTCCGGCGGTGGCTCGTTCGTATATCGCTCCAGCAATTTGTCACTTGATTCTCCGCCCAACTGTTTGCCCATCGACTGGCGAATCAGTTCCATCTGATAAATGCGCGGCATCGATATCAATGGGCGGTTGCGGTCTTTGCGATTGAGCGCAAAGGCATTCATCAGATCCAGAGCCTGGTCGACTTCCGAGGCGGCAACCATACCAACAGCGTCGCCGCGGGCTGCTGCCAATCGCGCCGCAACGTAGCCGCCATAGGCATTCAGCCGCGGTTGAAAAACATCCCGCCGACCGACCATCGCCTGGGCTTGATTGAGCAGTTGTGACGCCGCATCCAATTCGCCTGCCGTCACGGCGGCGTCCGCACCGGCGACCATGCAATGAAGTGCCGCAAGACGAGATTTGCGAATCAGCGAGGTTGCTGCCGTTTCGGCCGACACCCGGACAACGCCTGCCTGCTGCTCGTTGGCGCATCCGGCCGCCAATTGCATCGCTTCGCCAACCACTTCGTAATGCCCCAGACTGGCAGCAATATTGACCACATTGGCAGCCACCGGTACCGCTTCATGAGGCTTGTCGCTGCCAGCAATCGCCGACGCTTGGCAGAGTTGGGCGAGTGGCGAGAGCGGGTGAACGCCGTTGTTAACGACGCTCGATTTCATGGCATCGGTAACCGCTTGTTGGTCTTCGTGATTGGCAAACCGCTCGGTTGCTCGCACAGATCCCATCAACGCTCGCGCAATCGGAATCTGTACATCCGCCGGGTACTTTGTCGCGTCCAGCACCTCTCGCGTCAGCGGGTCCTGATCAGCCAAGGACCCCAATAACATTCGCCGGCGGTACGAGGCGATCGAAAGGCCTCGCATGATTTCGACGACATCGATCACCTTGACGTTGTATTCCTCGATCGTGCCGCGTAACTGAGACGGCGCGGTGATTCGTTGCCCGGATGCATACTGCAGCTTCGACGCAATCGGCAATCGATTCACGCTCGCAGCTTGTGGCCAGAGCCCGGGTGGAGGTGTTCGCTGTACGTTGGCCTGCAATACGGAAGCCCAGTCGGGACGGCCGAGCCATCCGCGATACCGAATCGCAATCTGATAAACGTTGTCCAAGTTTTGCCGAGTAGCAACCAAATCACCCAAGTGCCACTGACACTCGGCCATCATGGCGTAGACCGGAATGGCGTCGATCCATCGACCGTTGATATCGACGCGGGAACTACGCAGAGCCGCCTCGAAGGCCTTGTTCGCTGTAGGCAAATCACCGCTGCGATAAATGTCCAGTGCTTGGTAGTAGGTCACCGACGGGTACGACGAAGCCGGTTCCACTCCCGGCAGCAAGTCTTGGGCCGGCAGGGATGATACCCGCAACGCGAGCGAAAGCGTCGCGATCGCTAGGACCAGCCAAATGCGACGAAAAGGAAGGGATCGACCTGGTCGATGTATCGATGAACAGACGCGTCTATACGGGACGAAAATTCCAGTCACCAATTTTCACCTTAGTTTTCTACGCGGCTCAAAAGAATCAACGCCGTTGACCCGGTCGGGTTCTGTCGACGAGTCGCGTGGGGAGGAGAGTACACACTATCCTAGGAGGGTGCACCGAGCACGTCGAATTGATTTTGCCAATCGACGTCGGCAATCCCCAATAATACGGCCAAATACCTGCAGTTTGCGGGGAACAGTCGGCAGCTACCTCTGGCGATCGAAGGTCTTTGTGACAGAACCCTACAACGATCCAAAAACCGAGTCGACCGAGTCGGTGATCAACCCGTACGCGGCACCTCCAAGTCTGCTCGAGACATCCAATCGATCGTCTGCTAGGCAGCGTCCCTACGTTCGATCCTCCTTGGCCGCGACGGCCCGTCGATGGTTCTTTGTGTGTGCATTAAGCGCCTTACCGAGTTTTTTGCTCGGTTTCATGATTACGGGGGCTCGGATTTGGGCCATGCTGGCCGGAATCCTGGTATTTGCCTGCTTTTACACGCTGATCGACTACCAAACCGCGGGGATGTCCTGGCGTCAACAACCTCGGATCCGGCGAACGCTCCGATTCACTTATGGCACCCGAATTGTGATGTCGGTCATCCTGCCGGTCGGGTACGTCATCGACATGTGGTGTGGAATCGCCTCGGTGACATTGTCACAAAGTCTTATGCCTGAAGAGGTTGTGGCATTGGACAGCGGCGAATCGACCAGCTTTGTGTTCGCGTTTGTCACGACTTTGATCCAGGGTTGTGTGATGAACGTCGTCTTGGCGGTCTATGGCTCGCTGGTCCTTGCAACGCTTTGGTTTACTGGGATGATGCGCGGATCCTGGGCGCCGACGCCGCCGATTGGAAACGCAGTTGACCGTTTTTACGAGAACACCTAACCTGAGTAATACGAATCAGTTAGGCACATTGCGCAAGCAAGGAATGCAAGTCCGGCTC
>JABDKS010000259.1 GCA_013002105.1 Pirellulaceae bacterium
CGCCCTCCCCGTTGGCTCGCTTAGGCTCACCACCGACCCTCCCGCGACAGCGTGTTTTCCAATGGAAAGTCATACGCGCGGGAGGGTAAAGTGTTGATTGCAAAAGCAGACTTGTGGGTAAAGACAAGGTGGGAACCGGCCCTACCAATTGACGAAAACTAGGCGTTGGCTTCGTCGCGTCGGATCCCGGTCACGCCAATTCGGTGAGCCGACCGGTGCTATCGCCAATCGATTCGGCCGGTGTGCCCATGATGTCCAACATCGACAAGAACAAATTGCCCATCGGCACTTCACTCTTGGTCACAATGTGACGATCGGTTTTAATTCGGCCACCTGCGCCCCCAGCCAAAATCAGCGGCAAATCTTCGTGGCGGTGACGATTCCCGTCACTGATGCCGCTGCCGTACAAGACCATCGATTGGTCCAACAAGGTGCCTTGGGAGTCTTTGATCGAATCGAGTTTACCGAGGAAATAGGCAAACTGCTCGACCAGGTAGTGATCGATTTTTTGCAAGTTTTGCACCAACTCTTTTTTATCACGGTGATGGCTCATACCGTGATGGCCTTCGTTGACGCCAATTTCGGTATAGCGACGATTTCCTCCGGCGGTGTCCAACATCAACGTGGCGACGCGAGTCGTGTCGGTTTGGAAACCCACCGCCATGATGTCGTACATCAATCGAGCATGCTCGCGAAACGATTCCACACGCCCGTGGGGAACATCCAAATCGGGCATCGCGGCGGCATCGGCTCGTTCATTGGCTTCAATACGCTGCTCGATTTCACGAACGCTACTGAAATACTCGTCCAATTTGCGACGGTCGGTCGCACCAACGCGTTTCATGATTTGGTCCGCTTCGGCGCGTACAACGTCCAAAATGCTCCGGCGAATTTGATCTTGCTCGCGACGCTGTCCGACGTCGCCACTGCTGAACATTCGTTCGAAAGCCATTCGCGGCGTCGTCTCCTTGGGCATCGGAGTCGTTTCGTTTCGCCAGGAGATATTAGACGAGTACGCGCAACTGTAGCCCGAATCACAACTGCCCGCATTCCTGCTCGCTTCCAATCCCAACTCAATCGACGGCAATCTTGTCTTGCCGACCAATTGGCTGGCGGCAACTTGGTCGACCGAAACACCAATGCGGATATTGCTGCTGGTTTTCACCGGACGTGCGGCGGTCAGATAGGTCGATGCACACCGAGCATGGTCGCCGGCACCATCGCGATGTGCGCGACCGTTGTCGTGAGCAAGACCACCGAGCGCATTGATTTTGGCTTTGAACGGCGCCAGCGGCTGAAGACTCTTGGAGAGTTCCCAGTTTTCGCCGACCCCCTTGGGTTTCCAATCGGGCACGATCACGCCGTTGGGAAAGAAGATGCACGCCATTCGTACCGGTGCACTGCCCGCATCGGGAGCCGCATAGGCACTGCGTGCCATCGGCGTCATCGCTTCGAGCAACGGCAATCCCAACGCCAGCCCAGTGCCTCGCAAGATTGTGCGTCGGCTGAGCTGACGTGAATCGGTGGAGGATGAATGCATCGCAGGTCTTTGGTGTTGGTTCATCGTTTCAACCCTAGGTTGTATCGCGTCAACAATGTTACTGGAGAACGGTCACAGGAAAACGGGCACTGGGAGATGTCATTGGGGAACTGGCCAGTCGTAGTATTGAAACGGTCGACTTTCGACCACGGCCATAATCAGATCAACCAATCGATAATCATTCGCTTTGGCTTGCCCGACCAGATCGTCCACGACACACCGATCCGATGGACTCAATTCGCGTCCGAGCGCAAACGTTAGCAAACGCTGAAAAGCCGTCTTTGCAAATGCGTCCCGCTCGGTCCGGCCCAAGACTTCGACCAATTCGACACTGCCGTCGAATTCTCGTCCGCCGGGCAAGACACCACTGGCGTCGACCGGCAAGCTATTTTCTTGCGTCCGATAACGGCCAATCGCATCGAAGTTTTCTAGTCCAAAACCGAGTTGATCCATCACGCGGTGACACGATGCGCAAGTCGGTGATTCACGATGCAATTCCAACTGCACTCGCAGCGATGCGTTGTCGTCGGCGGTCTTGGTTTCTTCCAGTTCCGGAACATTCGCCGGCGGGTCGGGTGGCGGTGTCCCGAGAACATTCTCCAATATCCACTTGCCACGTTTGACCGGCGACGTTCGCGTTGAATTACTGGTCAGCGTCAACACGCTGGCATGCGACAGGATGCCTCGACGCGGCGTACCTTGTAGCGACACACGCTGGAATTCGCTGGAGTCGTGATCGATCCCGTAGTGTTTCGCCAAATCACTGTTTACAAACGTATAGTCGGCCGTCAGCAGTTCGGTAATGGGTTTATTGCCACGTACGATCTCGGCAAACAACAACTCGGTCTCCCGCGACATTGACTTCATCAATTCCGGATCAAATTGGGTAAACGTATCGTTCGTGTCGGCTTCATGTTGTTCCAAATTACGTAGTCCCAGCCATTGAGCTGCAAACTGCGTCGCCAACGCTTCGGACTTTGGATCGGCAAGCATTCGCCGCACATGCTCCTGCAGAGTCTTGCCGCTGAGCCGATTTTGGTCGGCGTCATGTAACAATTGCTCGTCGGGTGTCGAACTCCACAAAAAGTACGACAGGCGAGTCGCGAGCTGATGCTGAGTCAGGGCAACGGCCCCGTCCTCGCCGCTGGGTTTCCAGTTCTCCGGTGGCGTCTCGATACGAAACAAAAATCGCGGCGATACCAATGCTGCCGTGATCGCGACCTGCATGCCTCGATAATAGCTTTGACCACGATCACACGCTTGCACGACCAATTGCGCGTACGGCTTCACTTCCTCTTTCGTCACCGGCGACCTGAAAACCTGTCGCAAAAAAGGCGTCAAGCTTTCGATCGCGGACACTTCCACGTCGCGCCACCGGCCGTCTCGAAGCTGCGCGTGTCGACGCAAGATCTTGTTTTGATGGGGCGGCAAAAGATGCTGGGGGATTTTGGTCGGTCCCTCCACGCCTGCCTTTCGCAACATAAACGGAAACTCTTTTTCGTCGATGTCGTCGTCCGGTTTCAACGGTTTTTCACGACGTTTTTCTGCATCGCGTATTTCCGCTTCACTCAACTTGGCGAATCGCTCCGATCGCGTTTTGCCGACTTCTAACTTTTCATCGGCCTCGATCGGCTCGACAAAAAACCGGTGATCCCCCTTGGTCAATTCGTGGTTGAACTGAAAACTCTGACTGCGACCACCTCCGCCAAAGTATTTCAAATCATCCACTTCGATCAGCAGCCCCTCACGATCGTAAATTGCAACGCGTGATCGATCGCTGCCCTTGCGGGCGTGTCCGGCTTGGA
>JABDKS010000293.1 GCA_013002105.1 Pirellulaceae bacterium
CCACTAGTTTTGCCAACAACTGTTTGCTCGCGCGGCGACTGGTCGAACGGGGCGTACGTTTTGTTCAATTGTTTGATCAAGGATGGGATACGCACGGGAGTGTTTTCTCGCGGCTCGCTGGCAAAACCAAACAGGTCGATCAACCGATCGCTGCATTGATCAAGGATCTCCGCCAACGCGGGTTACTGGATTCGACTCTGGTCGTCTGGTCCGCAGAATTCGGACGAACTCCGTTCGCGCAGGGAGCCAATGGTGCGGGCGAATCGACCAAGGCCGGGCGTGACCATCACAAAGACGCGTTCACGACTTGGGTGGCGGGTGGCGGCGTCAAAGGTGGATTCAGCTATGGCCAGAGCGATGATATTGGATACAAAATCGCCGAAAACCCAGTGCACGTTCACGATTTTAACGCGACGTTATTGCACTTGATGGGAATCAACCACGAACGCCTGACGTTTCGGTATCAAGGTCGCCAGTATCGATTGACCGATGTCGAAGGTCACGTGGTCAAGGAAATCATCGCGTAGATCAAACGAGCACCGCCGCCATCGCCAGGTGGTCATCGCAGCGACAGCAGGTACGCAAACAAGTGCCGCGCGTCTGCGTCGGAGAGGGTTTCGGCAAAGTTCGCCGGCATCGGCGAGGAAACGGTTTTTGTTTGCCGTTCGATTGACTGGGTCGATATCGACTTCTCTTTTCCCTGCCCATCGACCAGAACCAGCTGTGCCCCTTCGGTCCGTTTGATCAGTCCGGAGTGGACGGCACCGTCATCGGTCAAAATCAACGATGCGCGGAACGCGACGTCGACGTTTTGATTCGGCAGGAACACATCTTCGCTCAAGCGCGTAATCCCACGATTACCGATCCCGTCCAAATTGGGACCGACCATTTGCCCCTTTCCAGCCACCTGATGGCACACGCCGCAATGTGCCGCAAAAACCTTTTCGCCCAATGTGACATCGCCCAGATTTGACAACAAGACTTTCATTTTCTGATCGAGCCGGCGTTGCAGACGCTCATCGTGGGCTGGCAATGACTCGCTCAGCGATTCGATGGTCTTTCTTTGTTCCGAATTTGCTACCGCTGTGAGCTTGTCCGAGACCTGCGGATCGAGCAAAAAGCTGGCGGAGACGCGACCCAGTTGAACGCTTTTCAAAAGTACATGAGTGCCTCGCTGGTCGCCCGCTAAGATCACCGCCAATCGCCTTTGGTCATCCGCATTTGCAACCGACAGCACGTCGACCAACGCGTTGGCGGCGTTAGAGTCTTTGTCAGCACGAACAATCTCCTGCACCACGTTTGCACGTAGTTCGCCCACGACACCAGGAACGCCGAGCGACTGTGCAAGTGCGGCATCCAATGCAGGTGAAGCGTTCTCGCTTTTGCCGGCCAAAATTGCGGTGGCAAAGGAAACCGATGTGGCTGGGTCCAGTTTTTCGCGACTGAGCCGCTCGACCAAAACCGGTCGCAGCAACTCGAGTCCGAATTCCGCGACAAGTTTCGCACCTTCACGCCAGTTCTCAGTCGCTTCACTCGGATTCAATCCTTCGACGCAAAAGCGTCCCGCCGCCAGCCAGGCATACGCGCGACCATCATCGCCATCGACCAATTCAACGTAGACAGGTTTTCCGCGATGGTCGTCCGTCTGCCAGCGGACCTGCTGCGCTACGTCGTTCCGAGGAGGACTCCACTGCTTGAGGATTCGTCCTGATATGGCGTCGCGAACGCGTACCCAATTTTTCTGCTGCAGCGGCTGGTCGGGAAATCCATCGTGACCGGCCAAGTAGAACCGAAACTCATGCGGTAACACGAATTCGCCACTTCGATAGATCCCAGTCCGTTGTTCGCCCTTTGGAAAGCTGCTGTGCAGTCGTGTTCTTTGACGGCCATCAGCGGATGACCGACGATCAGAAGTCGACCACGGATTATCGGAATCGGCGTTCGCTGGATCAGGAATAAAGGTCCAAGCAATAGGGGCTTCACTGATAGAAATGGGAGCATTGAGATTGTTTGGATCCACGTCCAATCGTTTCGCGGCCAGATCCGTAGCCCACTGCGCGACCACCGGATCAATCGAGTCACCGCGCTGATCGATCCCGTCGCGCACCGATCGAATAAGTTGTTCTTGAAACACGAAATTTTCACGAAAACGCTCCTTCGCGGTTTTCGCGATGGTCGCTAGATCTTTCCGCGACGCGTAACGAGCGGCAAACGAGAGGTACTCTGCGAATCGAACGGCATCGGTCGAATCCAAGACTCTCAGATTCTCGACCACAAAATTGGCAGCGGTTGGCGTTTTGACTGCCAGGCAAATTTCCGCGATTGCTTCGACATCCTCGCCACTCGGATCAGACATTGCCATTTCGAGCCATTCGCGGCGAGTAAAATGATCGCGGAGCGACATCCGAATTGCATGTCGCAAATGCACGTCTGCCTGTGTCGTTTTGTGCAGCATTTCAAGAAGTTGGCTTGCAAACCGTTGTCGTGGGTGTGATTTCGTTGCCATCACCGCCGAACGCCGTACAAGCGGATCGGCATCACCTAGCCCTTGATCCATCGCATCCAGATAGCTTTCTGACAGCTCGGGCATTTCGCTAATGATTCGGTAGGCGTGGTTTCGCAGCAGTGCGTCGTCCGACTCCACAAGCTGCATCACATCGGCCTGTTCGATCGCATCGAGTCGAAACAGAACCCAAGTCAGTTGTACGATCTCGTCGGGCATGGTCGATTGACGCAATTGTTCGCGAATCGGGAACACCGCTGATTCGCCGAATTGATCGGCAAGCACGTCGCCGGCCGACATGCGACGTGAAAGGTTCGTCGACGAGAGATCTTGCAACGCCTCCTTGAGCGTCGGATTGTGATGCTTGCGATTCTGGACTGCCAATGTCGTTTTACCAAAATCGGCGGGAACATCACGTCGATCATCGTTACCGGTAAAGACGACGCGCCAAATACGACCACGGTGACGATCGCGACCGGGATGCGTCAGGGGAACCTCGTAGTGACCGATGATCCGATTATAAAAATCGGCAATGTAAAGCGCGCCATCAGGGCCGACTTGCAAATCGACAGGCCGGAACCATGGGTCGCTCGAGATCAAAAAGTCGGGTTCTTCTTCCGCTCGCACGCTCGATCCGACATGCCGTAACGAATTACGATTGACGCGACTGGTCATTACATTGCCGTGAAAAGCGTTGCCGCGAAATACTTCGGGAAACTGCTCGGCGTGATACAAAGCGATGCCACCGATCGCGGTGGACCCGTGCAGATGCTCCATCACCGGTGGCACAAATCCGACCCCGTCATGTGGCTTGCCGAAACTGGGGCTATACCCGCCTTGCATCAGCAACGTAATCGGTTTGGTATGGCAATCCGCGGTAAACAGATCGCCATCGGGGCGAAACGCCATTCCAAATGGATTCACTTGGCCATATGTGAAGTGCTCAATCCTGGAACCATCCAGTCGCATGCGAAATGTGTTGCCCGAATGCATGACCACTTCGTTTCCATCACGCCCCGAGACGGTCGTCTCATTATTAAAGCCGTGACACGCGTACAGCCAACCGTCAAAGCCGCGTGTGAACGCGTTACACATTCCGTGCGTATCACGACTCGTGTCCATTGGGCCATACAAAACTTCGCGTCGATCCGCTCTGCCGTCGCCATCTAAGTCACGAATGAAAAGGATGTTCGGAATGCTGAAACAGATTACTCCGTCGCGGTAGGGGTACAGGCCGATTGGGATGTTCAAGTCGTCGGCAAACGTGGTGATCTTGTCGGCGCGACCGTCCCCCGTTGTGTCCTCCAAGATCTTAATCGTGTCTTTGCCAGGTCGATCATTGGGAGCGGCGTAAGGATATTCAGTGCTGCTACTGACCCAGAGTCGACGCCGCGAATCAAATGCCATGTTCATTGGTTTGGCGATATCCGGCTCGGCGGCGACCAATTGGATCTCGAATCCATCGGGCAACACAAATTGTTGTCGCTGCGATTCGGGATCCAAAGGCTCGGTCTCTCGTACGCCCA
>JABDKS010000278.1 GCA_013002105.1 Pirellulaceae bacterium
GTGATGAATGCGACGCGAGGATCACCATCGTATTTTTTTCCAAATGCCGCGATGAATTCTCGCATCGCACGACGTAAAACAGGACTCTGGTAATCAGGTGTATGGTTCAATCCGTCATCGGATTTCCATTGGGTGACCCCGACGCCTTCATCGATCAAAAACGACGGGATCGCATTATTCTTGCCGGGGTATTCCAAATAGATCCGCAAGATCAGTTGATTGCCTCGACCACTGGTTTGCTGCAACGTCCGCTCAATCGCACCGAAATCAAATTGACCCCAATTTCTCATGAGGGCGTCAAATGCGAAGTAACGGAACTCCATCGAGTGTGGAAACTGATCGCGACCATCCGCACCCACATACGGAACCAGTCCAGAAAGCGGATTGTCGACCGGTTCGGGTGCGTAGACCAAATCAACGGCCGCAACTGGCGAAACCAGACAGAAAAGAACCAGTATCGTTTGGAGAATTCGTTTCATAGTCTCGTATCACCGCGACGAAGTCATCGATGCAAGTAATAACCGTCGCTCGATCGAACTTTGGCGACGCCCAGTAGGGATCAACTCAAAGGCTACCGCTCGTGGCCCAGCGTCAGCAGGGCTTCGCCGCCGACCAAAACATCGCCCACATAATAACAAAGGTGTTGGACCGACTGATCCAACACCTTTGCAAATTAATTCGGTCGGCAGATCCGCGTTATGCGGTCGCTCCCATCGATGCACGCAATTTAGCTGCGTTGCCGGCTTGGCCGAATGACGTCATGCGTGCAACACAAACTTGTTTCATCGCCTCGCGAGCTGGTTTCAAGTACGCACGCGGGTCGAACGCTGACTTGTCTTCGGTCAACAACTTGCGAATCGCACCGGTGATCGCCATTCGACAGTCGGTGTCGACATTGATCTTTCGCACACCGCTCTTGATGCCTCGTTGAATTTCTTCGACCGGAACGCCGTAGGTTTGCTTCATTTCACCACCGTATTGGTTGATGATATCTTGCAATTCTTGTGGCACGCTGCTGCTGCCGTGCATCACCAAGTGCGTGTTGGGCAACTTCGCGTGAATGGCATCGATACGGTCCATTGCCAACACTTCACCGGTCGGTTTCTTGGTGAATTTGTAAGCACCGTGACTGGTTCCGATGGCAACAGCCAACGCGTCGACACCGGTTTCGGCAACGAATCGCTCGGCTTCGTCTGGGTCAGTCAACAGCTGATCGTGAGTCAATTCGCCGACAGCACCATGGCCGTCCTCTTGTTCGCCTTCGCCCGATTCCAGAGATCCCAAGCAACCCAATTCGCCTTCGACACTGACGCCTTGTGCGTGGGCCATTTTCACGACCTCCGAAGTCACGCGAACGTTGTAGTCGTAGTCGGCGGGTGTCTTCCCGTCTTCTTTCAACGATCCATCCATCATCACACTAGTGAATCCGTTATCGATCGCCGACTGACAAGTGTCGGGGCTATTGCCATGGTCCTGGTGCATGACCGTGGGAATGTGTGGATACAGTTCGACAGCAGCAAGCATCAAGTGACGCAGGTAGGCGTCTTGTGAATAGGCACGAGCACCGCGCGATGCTTGGATGATGACAGGTGAATCGGTTTCTTCGGCCGCTTCCATAATGGCCTGAATTTGTTCCATGTTGTTGACGTTGAACGCGGCAACGCCGTAATCGTTTTCTGCGGCGTGGTCGAGGACAACGCGAAGCGGAACCAAAGCCATAATGAGCTTCCTAGATCGTGAAAGGAGTAATCGTTTATTCAGTCTCGATTATCTCAGGCCGGAATTGATTCGCAAGGGCTGTGCTCGCTGGGAAGACGTGAACTTGCCACACCCGCGGGCCATCGCATCCCCTACAGCCAGCTAAGGCGTATCTGATCGCCACTGTCTCGCAGCACCATGGAGAAGCTCCATCAGCCGGAGCATTATCGCGTCAACGACTTTCTTGCTTCGGTTCCCGCTTTCAGCGTTTCGATGATCTCGTCGACATCAAAAACGCATCCCCCCCAAGTACCACCGCCGGCTTGTTGCAACGCAGCCCAAAGCCGCGTGTCTTCGGGCATCTCGCTCTCCACACAGAGATCAGGATGGGGGGCACGTTGGGCAAGCAACTCGATGGCGGGCTGACCGTCGGCAGATTCAATCAGATCGACGCGTCCTTCCAATGTGTTGCGATCGATTTCGATTTCGATCAGATCACCATCGCGTACTTTGGCGATCGGCCCACCGGCAAGTGCTTCTGGGCCGACATGTCCGATGCAGGCGCCCGTGCTGACACCCGAAAACCTGGCGTCGGTAACCAACGCGACTTCCTTGCCATCTTTCAGATACTTCAGTGCCGACGTGATCTGATACGTCTCTTCCATGCCACATCCAAGCGGCCCGCGACCGATCAACACAATCACATCGCCGGGTTGAATCGGCAACTCGCTCTGACCTTTGATCGCTCGGATCGCATCGCGTTCTTTGTTAAAGACGCGCGCCGGCCCACGCTTGCGGTAAACACCATCGTCATCAATCACAGTGGGATCAATCGATGTCGCTTTGATCACCGAACCCTCGGGACACAAATTGCCCGTTGGAAAACAGACCGTACTGGTCAGCCCCATTTGCCGCGCTCGTGCCGGTGGAATGATCACCGTATCCGGGTCCACTGCATCAGCCGATTGCAAACGGTCGCGACAGGCTTTGCGCCGATCACTGCCGTGCCACTTGTCCAAAATTTCATCCCACGACAGTCCCGCCACAGTCCGCGCGTGTGTTTTCAAGAGCCCTAACTCACGCAGATGCCAGGCGACTTCAGGGACGCCGCCGGCCAAAAACATCCGCACGGTTGGATGCCCAACCGGGCCATTGGGTAAGCAATCCACGAATCGCGGCACCAATTTGTTGATATCGCGAAACGCGGCAGCATCAGGCCGCTTTAAACCGGCGGCCGCTGCGATCGCTGGGATGTGCAACAACAAATTGGTGCTGCCGCCCACCGCAGCGTGCATCAACATCGCGTTGTAAAGCGCGTCATCGGTAATCACATCTCGCATCGCCATGCCTTGGGCTACCATCGCGTGCGATGCATCGACGCTATCTCGCGCCAACTGCGTCCAAATCGGCTGTCCGCTTGGTGCAAGTGCTGCATGGGGCACGGTCAGACCAAGCGCCTCGGCAACAACTTGGCTGGTCGCTGCCGTTCCCAAAAACTGGCAACCGCCGCCGGGCGTGCCGCAGGCTCGGCAACCCTCCAACGACGCTTCTTCTAACGTCATCTCGCCGCGACTGTAACGAGCGCCGATCGTTTGCACTTTCCCAGCGTCTTCGCCCACCGTCGGTGGCAGCGTCACGCCGCCGGGAACCAGGACGTTGGCCAAGTCACCGCATCCGGCCAGCGCCATCATCATCGCCGGCAACCCCTTGTCGCAAGTTGCAATTCCAATCACGCCTTTGCGACGTGGCAAAGATCGAATTAGTCGCCGCATCACAATCGCGGCATCGTTGCGATAGGGCAACGAATCAAACATCCCGCGTGTTCCTTGACTGCGACCGTCGCAGGGATCACTGACAAAGGCGGCAAAGGGGACACCTTTATGGGCTCCAATTTGCTCGGCCGCCGCTTGGACCAGTAGGCCAACTTCCCAATGGCCCGTGTGGTAACCCAGGGCCAAGGGGGTGCCATCGGGATTCCGCACGCCGCCTTGGGTGCTGAGGATCAAGTACTGGTCGCCCAGCACTCGGCGTGGATCAAATCCCATCGCAACGCTCTGTGTCAAGCCAAACAGATCGCCGCTGCTCCAATTGCGCAGCATTTCGTCACTGAGCGGTAGACTTCCGGCCGGCCCGTCCGCTTTGGTCAACAGGGAATCGGGGTCGGCCGGTGCGGAAAAAAAGTCGGTTGCCATGGCGCATCAAAAACGGTGGAACGAGTATTTCGCTCCACCGTATCTCGTTGACCGGACCGATGGTAGTCGTCAGTCCGGAATCTTCGCAACGAAAGCCCAAACGTTCACTGACAACCTCGCGTCGCGAATTCGCTTGAGAACCTAATCCCGCCGACTCATGATAATCATGATGTAATACAGCAGCGTCATGACAGCTTGCAACGTCGCTGCGACATACGTCAGCGCCGCGGCATTCAAGACCTTGGCGACGTACTGTTCTTCGACCCCAGCAATCATCCCTTGTTCAACCAACTGTCGTCTCGCCCGACGGCTGGCGTCAAACTCCACCGGCAGAGTGATCAACTGAAAAAACACCACGGCAGAGAACACCACCACGCCAAGAATCATCAGCGGCTGAAAATTGAATAACATCCCGCCAAACAACATGTACATCCCCGCACCGCTGCCGAAGCTTGCCGCGGGTACGGCAGCCGCGCGCAGTTTCAACGGCACATAGCCCTGAGCGTCTTGAAAGGCATGCCCCGCTTCGTGACAGGCAACACCCAACGCAGCCATACTGCGACCGTTGTAGACATCGCCACTGAGCCGTAGCACTTTGGCACCGGGATCGTAGTGGTCACTTAATCGTCCCCCGATCGCCTCGATCCCAACATTCGTCAGCCCGGCCGAATCAAGCATACGACGCGCTGCTTCGGCGCCCGACATCCGCGCAGGCATTTGGCTCATCGACGCAAACGCCGACTTCACACGCCACTGCGCATACATACCAAGCAACATTGGCGGAATCACGAACAACAGATACATCATCATGGTTTTGCTTCTCCAAAGTGCCCCGCAACGGGCCAACCAATTACACCCAGACCAGTGCCGCCAAAACGACAGCGGAGGGCGAGCAGGACTAAAAGAGCAATTGCCGGGCCATATTGAGTCATCACTGTACCATTGGACCCGATTCCAGCCAGATTCCAGCCGCTATTCGCGGGCCGTAGGGGTTACCTTCAAAGAGACCGTCTTTTCCCCACGTTTCACGACAATTTCTGTCTCTTGCCCAATTTTCAGGGCCTCAATGGCATAGGTGTAGTCGTAAATATCCTCGATTTTTCGACCCGCCAATTTGACGATGATATCCCCCCCTTTGACTCCCGCTTTGGCGGCGGGACCTTCGCCAGCGACCCCGCTGAGCTTCAATCCTTTGATATCGCCGGCAACGTAGTCGGGGATCGTGCCCAGATAAGCGGTCAGTCGAGCCCGCGGCTGATCGTCCCGTTTTGCCTCTTCATCCAATTCAAACTTGGGCACTTTAGCAGCGGTCATCACGCCACGCGTCAACAGCGCAAACAATCGCGACACTTTCGCCGCCCCGTCGTAATTCAATTTGTCGGGCGTATCTCGCGGAGTGTGGTAATCCTCGTGAGCACCGGTAAAGGCGGCCAAGATTGGCACGTCGCGAGCAACAAAGGCCGATGCATCCGTCGGCAAACGAGTGCTCGTTTTGTCCAGTTGCAACGCCAAGCCAACCGGAACGTTGCGCCGCTGAACCTCACCGGCAAACCCCGGTGACGAACCAATTCCTTGAATCACCAATTTCTCTCGCAGGAGACCGACCATGTCCAAATTCAAATAAGCAGCAATCGCTTCGGTCAACGGTTCGGCATCGGTAGCCGTACCATGGGCATGAGCCTGTTTGTGCGCGGCATCCGCGGCACCGTGTGCGTGGTCATGTAACGTCGCGCGAGGTGCCTTGGGATAAAGATCGTAATAGGATTTCACGTAGGCTTGTGACCCGAACAATCCGAGTTCTTCGCCACTCCACGCCGCGACAATCAAATCCCGTTTGGCCTTCAATCGACCAGCCGCTTTTTCATGGGCCAGATACTGCGTGATTTCCAACATTGCACCGACACCGCTGGCGTTATCATCAGCGCCAACATGAATCGCGTCCTGTTCACCATCTTTGGCCAATGAATTGCTACCGCCTCCTTTGCCCAAATGATCGATG
>JABDKS010000336.1 GCA_013002105.1 Pirellulaceae bacterium
GAATATCTACAATGGGAATTCCGGAGGTGGCAGCAACAGCGACGGTTGGATTAGCCAAGACGTCGTATTTAGCAACAATTACTCCAGCGATTTCGGCGGATTTTGGTCCGGTTGGTCCTACTCGACAGTCGCAAACAACACGACCGCCGGACCGTCAAATCAGTACGCTGCATTTACAGGCGGTGGCGCGGACAGCAATGGGGCGGTCGTTCCATTGGGTACCTATGCAGTCGCATTTGGTGACGGCGCGTTCTTTAACTTGCCGAATCACAGGAAAGCAAGTTCGTTATTGATGACAAACACAACGTACACCGCATTGGCGGTTCGCGACGGCAACGATGGCGGTAACAACTTCATTACGGGCGCATTTGGGTCGATGGCCTCGATTAGTGTACCGGGCTACAGCGCATCGCTTGACCCAAACGGCTATGACTACTTGCGAGTAACGCTCACTGGCCATGATGGAACGAATGCCACCGGAAGCACGACCGGTAGTGTCACAAAATATCTTGCCGATTATCGCGCTGACAAATCCGACAATCCTGATGCCGACAGTCGCGGAAACGATGACTACGTGCTGGACGATTGGTCGTTTGTCGACCTGACAAGTTTGGGAGCGGCCAGATCGATCAGCCTGTCTTTCGAAACAACTGACATCGGTGACTTCGGTCCAAACAGCCCAACCCTCCTTGCGATCGACAACTTAACGCTGTTGACCGCTCCCGAACCGAGCAGTGCGTTGGTTTTGAGCGGGTTTGGCTTGACCGCTTTGCTGCGACGACGCCGAAACTAGTCGCCGTGCAGTTGCCGCAGCCGACCGGAAAAACGCAACATCAGTTGAATCCGCTCGAATTCGTCCAACCAGTCTTGCGTGACCGCGTCCAACAGCGTTTGGGCTTCGCCAATTCCCGTCGGACATGCGGTTCCTAATTGCTTCTCGGCCATGTCACGATACTTGGCCAGCGTGCGATCGCCATAGCGACCGCAAACGTAGTCGTCTTCGCTCAAGAACAAAACCGACGGCACGCGGTGGGCGCCGCACGTCGATATCAATTCCCCCAGATCAGGATGGTCGTCGCGGTCGTAAAAGCGAACGTGAATCTTGGGCGTGGCGGCGGCAAACCGATCGAAGATCGGACATTGATTTGCACAGTCGCCACACCAAGCGCCGGCGAATACCATCACTTTCATGTCGCGAACGAATCCCGCTAGCAGTTTTGTTTGCGCGGGTTTCAGCGTGACCTGTTCGTGCATCCCGGCCCAGCGATCGCGATGCGAATCGCTGCCGTACTTGCTCAGGAAGTCGGTGTAGGTCAAACCGGAATCAAATTTAGCTGCGTAGTCCATGGTCAATCATCATAGAAACGTTGGCCGAAACCGAAAGACCCTCTGCCCAGCGGAGTAGCAACCGGCGCTACTCTTCACCCGGATGATATGTCCTGACCGTGTTGGCTTTGACGTCATCCTCGTAGTACCAGGCGTCCTTGTACTTCTTTTCCGATAGCAGTTTTGCCTGGTCAAAGAAGTGCGGCGATTCGGGGTTACCGCTGACTCCGAACTGCAGCAGCGATTTCGCTTTCACACGATCGCCAAATTCGTAGGTGGCGACATACGACGCCCCGACAACTCCGTAGCGCTTTTTGAAGGGAAGTTTCTCGTCATCGGGCGATGAATAGACCGTGAAGGCTTGCCCCAGAGGTCCGGGCGATCCGACGCAGGGGTAGCTCGGCCGGTCATCGCTCAAACCAAAGGCCGCCGCTTGCGGGCTTGGTGCATTGACCGCGCGTTGCAATCGATGCAGTTCGCCCCAGGGAATCTGCCACTTTCCGTGATATTTCTCCAACGATTTGGCAGCGATCACCAACGCGCTGTACTTCTTTTCGGGATTGACAATGAAGTCATGCTTGAGATTTTCACCGCGGCCATATAACAAGATGTACCACTGCATACACAATACCGATCGAGTGCAATCCTTGGTGATTTTGTAATCCCAATCAGTGAAGTGATCAAAGTACGGCTTGGCCGCCGCGGCGATTTGCGGATGAGACTTTTCGATTCGTTTGAACTCGCGTTGAAACTCAGGAAAGGCTTTCAGCGGCCAATACAATGTGGTGTCAAAAGTCAGCCGCTGGAATTCTTCGAAATCGACTTTGTCGATGTTTCTTAGCAACAGCCGAGACATTTTCGCACGACGCCGATCCAACGAGTATTCCTCGACCATGTACTTGGGATAATCTCCGGCCGCCGGATTGTCAGCATCCGTGGTCAGGTAGGGCGTCGAGTTGCAGTTCTGAACATATCCGGTGCGCGGATTAATGATCCTGGGCATATGGCGCGTGGAATGCAGCGTGTCCCACTCGGTGTTGGGATTGCTGCCATCGACCGGCTTGGTCCAGTCGAAACTTGGATCGCGAATTGGAACCGTGCCGTTGTAGAGGTAACAAATGTTGCCGTCCTTGTCGGCATAGGCACAGTTAAACATCGGCAATAAGCGCTGTTCCAGCGCGTCTAACCACTCTTGCAAGTTCTTCGCTTTGGCCATCGCCAGTCCCTGTTGGACGCGTGTTCCTTCCAGGACGCCGGCCATCTTGACTGACAAATACGAGGTGTCGCTCTCCTTGGCCACACACGGACCATGGTGAGTCTTGCGGAAGGTGAATTCTTGTTCTTGAAGGCCGTCCTTAGTCAAAACTTTGATCGTGTCTTTCCACTCGGTCGCGGTCTTGTATCCGTCGCCGTGCTTGTAGTTCAGTGGATTGTCGGGATCATCGAACGTTTCGCGATAGACGTCAGCAATATCGGGTTCGTTCACGGTGTGAGCCCAACCGAGATGTTCATTGAAACCCATTCCCGGGAACGGCGAACCAAAGAAACACGCTCCACTGAAGTTCAATCCCTCATCGCTCTTCACATGCGCCTCGTACCATTGCCCATAGCCATACCAAGGCTGGTGCGGGTTGACGAACAGCATCGCTTTTCCCGACTTGGTCTTCTCAGGTGCGATCGCCCATTGGTTGGATCCAGTCACCTCGGCAATTCGGTCGCTGCCCAAAGGGTCAAGGTTTTTTGCGATCGGCAAACCTTCGAACCGTCCAATGCTGGCAGTCAGCATTTGCGGATTCGGCGCCGGCGCGTGCGCTTTACCATAGGTAAAACTGAGCATGATGAAGCGATCGAAGGCGACCATGTGCCAAGGCTGAAACTGTGTGATCAATCTCGGTTTAACATCGGGATGTTTGCGCAAAAAGTAGTTCAGTCCGTCGGTGTATGCGGTGGTGATGTCTTTGAACTTTTGATCCAGTTGTTCCCAATCGACTTGGGCTCGGCTGACGACTTCGAAAGTTCGATTCATCAGATCGCCGCCGAATCCTGCTTCGCCAGCGATTTCGCTGTAGCGTCCGATCGAACGAATGTACGAATCTTCGATCTGCCAGAAAAAATCTTCGCTTTGGCAGTAAGCCATTCCAAAGGCGACATCGGCATCGGTCGGCGCGTAAATATGGGGGACGCCCCAATTGTCGCGATGGATCGTGACG
>JABDKS010000337.1 GCA_013002105.1 Pirellulaceae bacterium
GCGTTTCCGAGCCACAGACTGCCGTCGCATTCGAAGCCTGCCGGATTCAGGTCATCGATTCGGACAACGGTTGGCCTGTACCGCTGGTGGAACTGCGAACGACGCACGGCGTTCGTTTTGTGTCGGATAATGCCGGCATCGTTGCGTTTGATCTACCGGAGTTAATGAACACGGAAACGTGGTTTCATGTCCACGGGCACGGGTACTCGGTTAAGGAGGACGGGATTGGCTATTACGGCGTACGACTGGTTCCCAAGTCGGGTCAATCGCTGACGATCAAAGTGGACCGTCACTTGGCTGCCAAGCGGTTGGGGCGAATCACCGGTGGTGGACTATTCGCCGAAAGTCAAAAGTTGGGGGAGCACACAGACTGGAGCGAGCAAGGAATCCTGGGATGTGACAGCGTGCAAAACGCGGTACACAATGGCCGCCTGGTTTGGGGATGGGGAGACACGGTGTTGCCGCACTATCCGCTCGGGCGTTTTCACATGATCGGTGCGACGACGTCGCTCGCGCCGTTGAAATCATTCCAGCCACCCATTGGACTGCGATACGATTACGTCAAGGACGATCGTGGTGTGCCCGTAAATGTCGCAGAACTCGCCGGCGACGGACCGACTTGGCTGAGCGGTTACGTCAGTCTGCCGGATCAAAAGGGCGGACAGCAACTCGTGGCGACTTATTCCAAAATACGTCCGCCATTAACCGAGTACGAAAAGGGACTTTGCGTTTGGAATCAACATCAGTCGCGGTTCGAAAAGTTGAAAACACTTTGGACTCGATCGCCGCAGCAGCCAGAGCCGCCACCGAGTCCGCATGGTCACGCTGTGTTTTGGACCGACAACGACAAGCAGCGGTGGGTGTTGTTCGGTGATCCGTTTGTGACACTGAAATGTCCGGCGACTTTCGAGGCATGGTCGAACCCGGATTCCTGGATCCAACTTACACCGCAAAAAACAGTTCCGGTCTCCGAATCGACCCTTCAAGTTCGACCGCATCGTGGCGCGATCGCTTGGAACGACTTTCGCAACAAGTGGGTCACCGTGTTTACCGAGCTTGGTGGCGAGTCTTCGTACCTGGGCGAGATTTGGTACGCCGAGTCGGATCAGCCCGACGGGCCTTGGGCCAACGCGGTCAAAGTGGTGACGCATGATCAGTATTCGTTTTACAACCCGCAGTTGCACTGCGAGTTCACTCCGGCCGGGTCACCGATTTTGCTGTTCGAGGCGACGTACACACACACGTTTTCAGAAAACACTGAACCAACGCCGCGACACGACTACAACCAAGTGCTGTACCGATTGGATTTGGATGAAATGAAACCGTCTCAGTGAGTTGCGATTCGTCCCGGACTGCCGGCGTGCTGGACGTCCATTCTGGATCAGAATCGATCAAGCAGTCGACACGGCGGTTGAATCACCATCGATCGATGGCGGGGGATCATCTTTTACTTCGTTGGCCCAGACGCCTTTTTCGGTCGAAATCGCGTCACCGGTGAACGTTGCGAATGCAACGTCGGCGGCATCGCGTCCGACGCCAATACGAATCAGCTTGTTGGTCGGAGCCAACTGGGTCGGGTCAAAAAGGTACCACTGTCCATCCAAGAAGGCTTCCATGAAGCCGTGGAAATCGGGTGGTTCCAGGTCGACGGCGTAGCCGGCGACATAACGTGCCGGGATGCCGTTGCTGCGACACAACGTAATCGCCAAGTGGGCGTAGTCACGGCAAACGCCAGTGCGTTGCAACAGCACATCCGCTGCGGTGGTTGTCAATGTTGTGCTGCCCGGCGTGTAGTCCAGGTGGCTATGAACCCAATCGCAAATCGCTTGAACACGTCCGAATCCTTTCTCGAGTTGCCCGAATTCCTCGAATGCAAACCGCGCCAGCAGTTCGCTTTCGCAGTAGCGACTGGGGTTCAAATAGGTCAAGACTTCCGGCGGCATATCCGAAGCATCCGATTCGCCCACATTCGTCGTCGGTAGCGTGATGGGTGAAAGCTCGACCGTTGCGCGATACGAAATAGTTAACTCGCATGGTTGGGCAACCATCCGATGCAGCGAGTTTCCTTCGAGTCCGATCTGGTATTGCTGGAGATCGCGTTTGGGCGTGATCTGTAATTGTTCGTGCGTGACGTCTTGGTGGGCCGTTCTGGCCGCAACAATCTGAAGCAAGAATACTGTCGGCTGTCGGACTTCGTAGCCCAGTTCACAGCCAACAAGAATGGTAGACATGGAATATTTCTTTCAGCAAAAAGGTAGTCGAGGCGTTTCGTGTTCCCCAGTAAGCCCGGACTTCTCCAGGCAACGACTCTCCAGCCGTAGGGATTGTGCGTACCAGTCGTTAGCGTTCCGGCGGCAGGTAAGGATCCGTTACAAACAGTCGACGTGGTATTGTTTCTTGACTTGGTAGACCAGGGAGCAGGATGCCTTAGGTGAGCATTTCTTGTTCCCATTGACTAGCAGTAATCAGTCCGCTGGCCACACTTTTTGCGGATCATTGCAGTTCGTACCACAACGTGCGGTGCTCTGGTCCGACCTTGATCGTCAGCGTGGTGCCATCAAACACCGTCGGGATTTCCGACTGTCGCTGGCCTTGACTGTCCAGGGCGAAGCAGCGGCGTGCTTTTTTACTCGGTAACCTGATCGTCAAATCGAAACTGGTGACCATCGTCGGTCCATGTCCCCATTGGGTGCCCACACTCGTTCGTTCGGCATTCCATTTCATCGCCTGGTTTTCGCTGCGTGACGCGGCCAGCAGGACGATGCTCTTGGCGTTGTGCAACGATTGGCCATCGCTGCTGCTCAGTAGAACCAGCCCGTAGTTGGGATCGGCGGCACCGACGTGGATACTGGTTTCGCCAACTTGAAAATCACTTGCAGCGATCGTGCCCCAGACGCCTTGGGACGCTGGCGTGTTCAATCGGATGGTCCCGTGCGTCGGTGGTGTTGATTCCCAGATGACTTGGCCGTCGGGCGAGCGGAGATTCGTCGCGTCGGGCAGTTTTTGGTTTGCCTGCGTTTCAGCCTCCGCCGAAACGCTCAAGCGATGTGACAACGCCAGCGTGCCATCGACAGGCGCATCGGGTGTGCTGACAATTTCGTCGGTCAGCGGTTTGACGTCACCGCGCAAAAACAGATTTGCAAATTGGCTCAACGCGGCCAGTTTGACCGGTTGACCATTGAAACTGAAAAAGTTGTTGGCTTCGTCGCGAAAGAAGGGGCTTTCGTTCAATGAGTCGTCACCGCCCGGTCGGCTGAAAGCGTCGTAGTCAAAGAAAAAGACTCCGTCCCAATCTTGCAGTGACGCCAGGATGGCCGCCATCGGAACACAACCACTCGACGGCGGGCCCGGTTCGGGATAGTTCCATTCCGAAAGTGTCATCGGCTTGCCACGGACACGCCAAGGCGTCCGCATCAACAACGAATTGGCCGGCCATTGCGACCGTGTCGGATCCGCCTCCATTGGTTCATTTCCTACCGTCCAGCGACTCGCACTCCACGGGGCATCGGATGGGAACATCGGGTGATGCCAGTAATTGTGCAAGTCGACAAAGTCGTTGGCTTCGGCATGAACACGATGGTCGTGGTAATTCACTTGACTGGCGGTGATCGGTACCTTGACGCCGAGTTTGCGGAGGTAGGTTTTCAACTCTTTGACCCAGGCCAGTTCGGTATCGACCATGAACTGCCGCATGTCCTGATGCGCGACCACCGGCCAGTTCGCTTCGGGAATACCGATGGACTTGCTGGCCAATGATTGACCATCGGGCAGCGGATCGGCCTCGGCACCGCGCCGCAGTGACACATCGGCGAATTCAATCGGCGTGACGTCGTCACCGATGCTGAATACCAGTCGTGCGTCATGGGAGATCGATTCAGTCGGGAAGATGATTCGTTTGACCCGCGTCCACTCTGGTGTGCTTGGTGGATTTTCGAACAAACCAAGATCCCGCCAGTTGCCGCCCGCCGCGGTACTCAGTTCGACTTGATAGGAGCGTCGCGCGTCCGACCGGACCCAGTACGACAACGTCAGTGGTTGGTTCTTTTCGACAGAGAGATTGTCGCGGAGTAATTGTTGTTCGTAGTTTTGCGGGGTCGTGTGCTTTGGCATCAAGCGGATCGCCGTTTGATCGTCGGGTCCAGGCACTGCAAATTTCGACGGCAAACCGTCATCGGGCTCATTGATATACCAGCCTCCCAGACCGTCACTCCATGCCGCATTTGCAAAAACGTGGTCACCCAGTTTGGGTTGGCCCTCGTTCCACGACTTTTGGAGCGTCGGTTGGTCGGTGTACCGATCCTGCAGCCATTCGTTCCACCGTTGAATCAGAGACGCTTGAAAACGCGGCGACATCGTTCGGTAAAGGTCATAGCCTTTGACGCTGAAGAAGTTCTCATTGAGCATTTCGATGATCGCGATTCCGGCATCATCAACCCGTGCTTTGTTGCCGCGATAAGGGTTGCGATGGGTTAACAGGTCGTGACAGTACCGTTTGACTTCCGCCTGGACATCGCGATCGTAGTACATCACCCACTTATTGGACGCCGCCCACCAAGGCAGGTTTTTTGGTTCGGCCGGGAATCCTTCTCGTGGCGACAGCGTGCGTGACACGTGCAAATTCAGGTTGGCAAAAATCCCTTGCTCGTGCAGTCGGGCCAGAAAGTAATCGAGTCGATCAACCATCTCCGCGTCCAAGTGCCGGACGCCGTTGTCATCCACAGCTGCCCAAATGCCGTTGGGCGCATTTTGCATATCCATGTGATGAAATCGGACCGCGTTGACGCCCAGTTTTGCCAAGTGCGGCGCGATTCGATCTGCTTCGTCGTGCGTGGGAAAATTCGCACCGAAGCAAAGGTTCACACCCCAGAACCGAATACGTCGGTCACCGCGATGGAAGTGCCCATCGCGCACGGTGACGAACGGATCGGCATCGATGGGCCCACCCAGCAGCACGTTGCGACTGGTGACGCTGGGGACACCGTCATCACCGGGAATCACAAAGGGGAACGATTGAGCCGACACGACGTCAGTCAGCAATAAACTACTCAGGACAATCGCAATGCGTAACAAGTTGGGTTCTCCGCAGCGTGCGAGTTATTTAATTCCGACGACCATAGAATCGGGACCGGCGAGATGTTCGACACGGATTTCGCGAAAACCGGCATCCCGCATCCAGCCGGCACAGTCAGCTCCGGTGTAGTCGAAACCGCCGCTGGTTTCGATCAACATATTCAGACTCATCAATAAACCGAACACGTTCTGGGATCGGTCATCGTCAATCAACGCTTCGTACACGATGATTGCTCCACCGTTGGGGACCGCATCGTAGACTTTGCCGATCAGCATCCGTTTCTCATCCAAGTCCCAGTCATGCAGGATGTGGCCCATCATGATCACGTCGACCTTGGGTAACGGCTCGTTGAAAAAGTCGCCCGCTTGAAAACGCAGTCGGTTGGAAAGATTGTTTTGAGCAACGTATTGGCTAAAAATCGGCTCGGCTTTGGGCAGGTCAAATCCGATTCCTTCCAAGTGCTCGTTCTCCAATGCGACTTGGACCGCCAGATCTCCCTGTGCGGTGCCCACATCAGCGAACGTTGTGTAGTCACTCCAGGGGAATTTTTGAGCGATGGCTTGATTAGCACCGCGACTGAGTCCGGTCATCGCGCTGAGGAAATGCTGCAGGCGGGATTCGTCAGCATAGAGGCCTTCGAAGAACGATTGCTCACCGGTTTTCATTTCGCTTTGCGGTTGTCCGGTTCGCAGCGCCTCGGTCAGATTTCCCCAGAACCCGAACAATCGCTCGCTGGCCATTTCCAGAATGCCGCCGATATAGGACGGTTTGTTTTTGTCCAAGAAGAAATCAGCGTCGGCGGAGTTCTTATAAACGCCATTCTCGCGAACCAAGAAACCCAGGGCCACTAACGCATCCAAAAAATCACGCGCCGAACGCGGATGCAGATTCAATTTCGATTGCAGGGCCTCCAAATCGGCAGGTTGCTTAGCAAGTTCCGTGAACAATCCGATCTCCACGGCACTCAGCAACGTTTTGGACGGCCAAAACCCAAGCCCGACCTGCATAATTTTTTCAGCAGTTGGTTGATGATTCATGACAGGCTCCTAATGTGACAAACGTTCTAATGCGGTGAGTGACAACATTGCCTGCATCATATCAATCGGTGATGGCTATGTCCCGTTTTGCGGATGGTTTCCGATGTGAGCGATGGCCAGAAGTTATGTTCACCTTCGCCACGGTGCGGCTTGCAGCCGAAGATTCGAATTGAATGGTTGGGTGACGGTACAATGAAACGTGGTAAGTACGGTTCGATTTTTACGTGAAGCCCGCCGGCAGCAGCCTCATGCGATTTCCGAAGTTGCGTTTTTCGATTCGAACGGTGCTGGTGGTCACGGCGGTGGCCGCTTTGGCTACTTTCTGGATTGTGACCCCGACGGTGCGGGCTCGGCAGTTCGCCGCTGCGATCGACGAGCGTGATCACGACAGGTTTGCCCGGCAATTGCGATTGGATACGACAGAGGATGCACGAGCGCAACTGTCCGCAATTACTGGCGGTTGCGAACTGGAACCTTGGACATGGCAACAGCTCATTGGGGGAACACGCTATGTTATGGTTTGGCGAGGCTGGGCAGGCGGCGATCGCTACGAAGTCGGTTGCGTTCACACCCGGGCCGCCTGGTCCTACTGAGGCGCCGGTCGACCACTGGTTCGTACTCGACGTGCTGTTTACCCGCAAAAGGAATCCCCACCATGTCTGTTCGCTCGACCGAGATGCCTCGCCGTCGATTTCTGGCCACTGCCGGTGCCGCATCGCTGGCCGGTCCGTTGGTGATGACCTCCAGCAAGGCGAAAGAACCATCGATCATTGGACGTGACGAACATACGTACGAAGTAATCCACCAGTATCCCCAGTTGCCCGATCGGTTTACTTGGCAGACGACTCACAACGTTGCCGTGGATAAGGACCAGAATCTCTATGTGA
>JABDKS010000031.1 GCA_013002105.1 Pirellulaceae bacterium
CAATGTGGGTTTGACGCCATCGGGTATCTGTTCGGCAGCAAGTTGCAAGCGTTCGTTGACGACTTGGCGGTCGTTGTAGGTGTCCGTATTCCAATCGAATTCGACGTAGATCACTGAAATGCCGATGCCGCTACTACTGCGAACCGCCATCACGCCACTCGCGCCGTTGAGCGCTGTTTCGAGCGGAAAGGTAATCAGTGCCTCGACTTCCTCGGGTGCCATTCCCGGCGCTTCGGTGATCACCACCACTCGCGGTCGATTGAGGTTGGGAAAGACATCGATCGGCAACTGAGTCGTTTGCCAAGTGCCGATGCCCAACATGATGACCGCAACGGCCAGAATGAGCAGTCGATTGTGGAGCGAAAACGAGATGATCTTGTCTAGCACGATGTCCCAATGAGATTGTGGGCGTGAATGGAAAAAGGAATCGAGGGATGAAAGGCTCTTCGTGAAGCTTCCGAGTGCTAGTGATTGTGTCCGGCGTGCGGATCGATCGCCCCACCTGATTTGTTCTTGACCGCCATCTGTAGCTGGTGCGCCCCGGTGACGGCGATCGACTGGCCGGGCCAAACCTGGCCATCATTTGCGATCGCGGCGCTGATGCTGTCGCGTGCGACCACTGCGACGGGGACACGATCAAAGTGGTTACCGTTTTCGACAAATAGATACCGTTCGGAGCCCTCTTCGGCCACAGCATCCTTGGGGACGATGATGGCATTTTTGATTTTTTTGACCGGCAAACGAACAGTCAGTCGCTGCCCAGGTTTGTACCGCCAGCTGACATACCGCTTGGTCCCACGCGTCTCGGTTCGTTCGATCTCGTTAGCGATCGCGACGTAGAATGGCAGCGCACGCGACTGACGTCCGACTTCCGTTCCGATGTAGACGACTTTCAGGCCGTCGATCAAAGTCGTTTCGTCGCCAGCGTTGTCCAATATCGCTTGCACATCGGCCTCGGTCTCAGCAGCCTGCGTCAACGCTTGGGCATCGCGCTGAAACGCGTGTCCTTCGATTAATATCTCGCTGAAATCCGACAACTGTGCCAACTCATCTCCCGCTTCGACCGACTGGCCGCGTCGTGCTGTCAACTGAGTCACGACGAACTCGGCTTCGATATGTCGATGAGGCGTCGCGACGGCGGGCGGTTGCATCATCGACACAAGATTGACTTCCGTGTCACTCGCTTGGTACACGTGGTCGTGTTCGATCGCATCGTGATGCAGAGAGTGATCTTCGTGCAGCGTGGGAGCATAGACCGTCACTTCGCGAACCAACTGACGTGTCGTTTCGATCTTCTCGATTTGCTCTTCGTTCAGCCCGTGCAGCAACATCGCTTGACGGGCTGCTTTGACACCCACCAGCAATTTGTCTCGTTCGTACTTACGAGTCAGAAGTGTTTTGCCGGCAATCGCGCCGCTGCTGGCGATCGCTGAAAGTCGTTGAATCTCCCGTTCTTCGACATCCAGTTCGCCTAATTGAGTCAGGAAAGTTTGTTGCGTATTGACCAGATCCTGGTGGGTCAGACGCAGTGTAAACAGCGGCGTACCACTTTTTACCAATTCACCGCGTGAGATCAGAATGGAATTCAAGACGCCCGTTAAGGGCGACGCGACCGCGACATGTGTGCGACCGGGCCAGTTGGTGATCACTCCGGGGACTTCGATGTATTTGGTATAGACGCCCACCTTGACCTTGTCGGTTCGCAATTGCATGTTCGCCCGAGCTTGAGGGCTCAATTCAATGGACTCGGTATCACTGTGCCCGGCGTGGTCGTGACCAGCGTGTGGATCGTGATCGTTGTCAATGTCCGCCTGAGTCGATTTCGCCAGCCCGAGTCGAGACGGAATGTCTGTGAAAGCGTACGCTCCCACGATCGTTGTGAGGGCGATCGCGATGATGGTGATGGCAAGGGTGCGAATTCGCGTGAGCCAATTAGTCGTGGCAGGCATGGTAGGGCAATCAATTCAAAGGATAAGCGGGTGCCGGAGCGATAACCAAACGCAATGCAGGTAGTAAAAGCAAGCCAATACAACGTCCAGATTCGCGAACAACCCAGGGTGATTGGGCGCCGTTCACTCCTGCTTGCTGTGGCGCGAGCAGAGCACGGCAGCAAGCGTGGCGGATGCCGTTACTCAGTGGAACATCAAGCGAACCGTCGCGTCCGGCAGGTGATGTTTCCAGGGGACGGCTCGTTCAAATTTGCCAGGAACAGTGCAGCGCGCACCGGGAGAGAGAGTCGGCTTGCCGCAACTCGATACAACAAGTTGCAGTGAAACTGCGATTCATCGCGCAGCGTTCCGCATTGCAATCTGAATCGATGGCAATCAACGGCTGCGTCGCGGCCCGAAACTCGACGCTGCCGTTGCAGACAAAGCTACAGTGGATATACGAACAGCAATGCGACGTGTCCTCATGGTGCTGACAATCGCGCTGGACGCCCGTTTGAACCCATGCCGATTCTTGCATCGCGCCATGATCACGATGCGACAGATCGCTCATCGGAGGGTGATCATCGGAAACGCTCGGGTGCTCGTGGTGATGGCTAGCGTTACTGTGGTGGCACGTCATCACGCCTTGATGAAGTTCAGCGTGCGAAACACCGTCCACCGTTGGCGATTCGCATGCGCATGCGTGATGCAGTCCGCATCCGAAAATTGAATGCAGCAGCATCGCAGCGACGGTAATCAGCGTCAAAGTGGTGTTCACCAAACAACCTGTACGTGGAGCCATCGGAGCTATTATCGGCACCCAAGGGGGGGTGGTAAAGCCGAAGTTGATGATCTTGCGATGGAATCTTCCCGGAATTACACACGCGGTTATTTCTCAGGCGATAATTGGCGCGGGATGCGGAAGCCACGTTGTGGACCCGCACATCCAAACCGGTCACAAATAGTCTCGCTGCCGGAAAGAAAAATGTATGCGTTATGTTCTGACGTGAAGACAAATTCGGTGGCGCACGACCCAGAGTTGGTTCACGACGTTGTTTGGAAGTGCGGTAGGCAAAATTATCTCGGAGTGATTGTCGGACCAGTCATTGATCCGACGTGAAATCAAGTTGCGTCAAATCCTGATCATATCCCCATGAAATACATTCTGAGCATGCGCCCCGATTTTCTGCTCTCGCTTTGCATTTTCGGCATGACGCTCGTGTCGCCACCCCCGTTATCAAACGCGCAGGACAAGTCGCTGCCGCGCAGTACGCCTGAGTCGCAGGGTGTATCGTCCGAAGGGCTCCGTGATTTCATTGTCGCGGCGGACGAACAAGTCGATTCGATGCACAGTTTTATGCTGGTGCGGCACGGTCACGTGGTGGCTGAAGCGTGGTGGCATCCGGAGTCGCCCAGCAAGCCGCACATCCTTTGGTCGTTGAGCAAGAGTTTTACGTCGACGGCAGTCGGACTGGCAATTGCCGAAGGCAAATTGAGCGTCGATGATCGCGTCTGGGAATTTTTTCCGAATCAGGCACCTAAAAAACCCTCCGGCAATCTGCGAGCAATGCGTGTGCGAGATTTGTTGACGATGTCGACCGGACATCAAGATCCGGTCCGTCTGACTGACGACGTCCCCTGGACCGAGGCCTTTCTGCACCATGACGTACCGCACAAACCGGGAACGCATTTCCGCTACAACACTCCGGCGACTTATATGTTGTCGGCGATCGTGCAGAAAGTCACAGGTGAGACTGTGCTGGAGTACTTGCAACCGCGTCTCTTTGATCCGTTGGGTATCCAATCACCGCAGTGGGACAATAGCCCGCAGGGAATCTCGATTGGTGGCTACGGATTGTATCTGCGTACCGAGGACATCGCGAAGTTCGGTCAGTTGTATTTGCAGCGAGGCAAATGGAACGGCAGACAGATTCTGCCGGAGTCTTGGGTGCAGCAAGCGGCGTCCAAGCAAGTTTCGAATGGAAGCGACCCTGATCAAGATTGGGATCAAGGTTATGGATTTCAGTTTTGGCGGTGCCGCCACGGCGCGTACCGCGGAGACGGCAAGGATGGACAGTTTTGTGTGGTTCTACCGGAGCAGGATGCCGTGATCGCCATCACGGCGAACACCCGAGATATGCAAGGCGAATTGAACATCGTTTGGGATTACTTGTTACCCGCGTTCAAGGATCATCCCTTGAGTGAGAATCCACAGCAGCTTGATCGATTGAATGAAACGATTGCTAAGCTGAAAGCGTCGCGTTAGCAAGCGAACGAGTGATTGCCAATTGCGACGGTATTGGCAGCTGTCGTGAATCGACGGAGGCGAATCCAAGCGAGTCGCGATCGTATGGTTTCGCCATGTTTTTGCAACGATTCGTTGATGAAACGATACAATGGATTATTAACCACCATGCCGTTCCTTTGTCCAGCCACTCATCGTGAATGCCCAGCTAACGTGATTGCTCAGATAATACGTCCGTCCGCCAGAGTGCCGCTTGTCGGGAGTCAGGCTCAGCTCCTGCGCGGCAATTGCCGATTCCGTTTTCCACGCGGACGGAATCGATCTGCTGTGTGGTTGATGCTGCTGATCGGATTAGCAAGCACCGATGGGATGGTCGAGGCGCAAGATACTAAACCTCCGACGGACTTCGCCGTGAATATCGCACCGTTCTTAGAAACGCATTGTGTCGCTTGTCACGAGGGAGGCGGTGCGGAAGGG
>JABDKS010000371.1 GCA_013002105.1 Pirellulaceae bacterium
GTTTTCTCGTAGGCCAGGACAGGTCCTGGCCTACGATTGATCCCACTTATTAAGTAAAAATGCTCTAGCCGCGGTTCCTTCTTTCCATACACAACCGAGGCTATCGCCCATCGGCGATTGCAAATTGTCACTGTCCAGCTAGTTGGCACTGGGGATTTCGATCGTAAACGGCCAGGGCGCGACAACTCGCGGCGCCGGATCGCGTTGTTCGTCTAACGTGTGCAACTGGCACGTGATGCGACGATTACGTTTGTCAAAAACGACCAGACCGTAACCGCTAACGCCCGGCGCCGTTCCTGCAACGGTGATTCGATTTCCGAATCGATCCACGTGGTTTCCCGATCCAGCAATGCCGGCGATGGCGCCGCCCTGTGGTGCCGCCGACGGGCCCCAGTTGCGATTCGGCTTTGACGAAAACGCGGGCAACGAATAGCTCCATGGACCGTCACCCCATTGGTCGATGCCGTGCTGGTGCAATGTCCCGAAGTGGATGTCACCCGAGATCATGATCGCCTGTGTCGGCGCGATCGTCCGCAAGGCGCGGTTACGTGCTGATTGGGGCCAACCATTGGCGTCCATGTCGCCGTATCGCACGTCGTAGTTGCCAATATTGACAAATGGGGATTGCGATAGCACGGCAGCCAAGTTGTCATTCTGGACCACCTTGGATGCCCAGTCGCGTAGAAAGGATTCTTGCTCAGCACCGAGTAGATTTAAGTCGTCGCGGTCCAAAGTCGCCGTGTCAAAGGCCGGGTCCTTAATCACTTCGAGCGTTCGATTAGGTTGATCTGGTTGCTGCGGATCAACGATCGCTTTGGAAAGCACGGCACTGGGTGGCGACTTGAATTTCCGATCTTCAAGAATCGCAAAACTCACACTCGCGTAATCCAGGTCCGTGTAGTAGGCACGGACGCCATCGCCCCAGGGTCCGGGATTCGCAGCGTCTGGCAAGTGCCATGTTTGCGTCCGCTCGACCGCGTTGACCCATTGCGGATGCATGTTGTAACCCCCGGTGGTGCGATCACCGGTCATGCGACGTCCCCCGTCACCCCACAAATCGTTTGCGTAAACGTCGTGATCGTCGGTGATCATGATCGAGGGCCGATCCTTTAACAGGTCGCGAAACGTCAATCCAAATCTTCGCCACTTCGCCAGATAATTTGCCATCGCCATCGGTACGTCGGCCTCGGTTGCCGCATCAGCGACCTGCCCGCCAGCGTTGCTTTCGTAGATCTGATCGCCGGCAAAGAAAACAAGATCAGGATTTTGTTCGATCATCTGCGCGATGGCTTTGTCGTAGGGAAACCACTTGTCGTTGACGCAAGCGACGGCCATCAGTTTCAACGTATCGATGTCCGCTGGTTCGTGACGAATGACGCCATCGAGTGAACTTTCGCCGCTACGGACCCGATACTTTAGATCTTTCGCCGGGTCCAACGCCTCGATACGAAACTCGGCCATCGCGGTGAGCATGCCGATGGGTGCTTCGGCAATCGGCTGCCACGCACCCTCGCGCTCAACTTCAAGTTGGATTTGGGAGGACGACGGATGAAGCGGATCAGAGTCGGTGTGAACCGAAAGTTTCACTGTGTTTCCGCTGCGACAATACTGTGTCCACAAAATCGCCGGTCGAGTCGCGGTCGCCGTGATCCGCTGGACAGTGACAAAGTACGCACCGTGTGTTTTGCCCTCGGGCGTCGTCAACCAAGTTTGCAACTGCGTCGGACCCCCTGGGAGGTTCAATTCGAAGTCGATCGAGTTGACCTGGTCGGGGTCGTCGATCGTGACTTGTTCGATCTGATCGAAGATCGAAATTTTTGCGGCCGTCGAATCGATCGGTTTTTGGATCGATAGTGGCCAGCGTGAAAGGGTAAATCGATACCTGCCTGCCTTGGCGATATCGATCCACCAGGGCGCATTGGCAATCTGTCGCTTGACGACATGTTGGTGGGCCCATGGTGGTGACCCACGCGGCATCACCCATTCCTGGCTGGTCAAACTGGATGGGTTTTCCAAATCACTGCCCAACAAAATCCGCGTCGGGACCATGGTCGGCAGTAACGCTTGATGCCAGGCACGGTGCTGTTGATCCAAATCCTTGACGACGTCGGGAAACTGCGTTGCCAAGTCTTGTTTCTGTTCCGGGTCGGCGATGATGTCGTACAATTCGCGTCCCTCGACCAATCGCCAACGCTGGGTCATCGCCACACCGATCTCCCAGGGATCACCCGGTTTGGTGTATCCATTGCCGCCGTGCATCTGCGAATGCAGAGTGCGTGGTTGCCATGACTCGCCCGTGTTGCGCAGCAGCGAAGCAAATGACGCTCCGTCTAGTGTTGGCCAATCTGCTGGACGTTTCAGTTCGCACAGATCAATTAATGTCGGCGTGAGATCCAAGTGGGCGAGCAGCGTATCGATATCGCGTGGCGGGCCGATGCTGCCGCTTGGCCAACGAATAAAACAGGGAACGCGATGTCCGCCGTCGTACGCGGAGCTTTTGCCGCCGCGGCGATGGCCGTTTTCTCGCGGGTCCACCGGCCATCCATAGATACGACCTCCTTTGCCAAAAATGGCTCCCGCTGCGGTCCCGTTGTCGGTCAGAAAGATCACGACCGTGTTGTCGGACAACTTTTCTTTGTCCAAAAATTCAACCAATCGACCAAGGTTCCAATCAAAATTTGCAACCATTCCCTTAAAAGCTGCCTGCGTTTTTGGGATTCCTTGATCTAGAAACGGTTTCTTCCACTTGTCAGCAACCAGGTAGGGGCCATGCGGCGCGTTGGGGGCCAAGTAAACAAAAAAGGGTTTGTTGCCACCAGCATCGGTGATGACCGATGAGATGAATTTCATCGATTCATCAAACCAGACGTCGGTGCAGTAGCCCTTGAACGGTTTCCATTGGTCCCCAACCAGGTACGTGTCGTCGAAATAGTCGTTGGTCCAGAAATCGGAAATTTGTGTCAGGCCGCCACATCGATGCCAGACCGATCGTTCAAAACCGCAGTCCATCGGTCGCGAAGGTGCGCAGTCGCCCAGATGCCATTTGCCAAACATTCCGGTTGCATAGCCGCCCAACGTGAACAGATCGCCGAGAGTTTTTTCGCGGCCGTGCAGTGACGTTCGCCCCGACGACGTTCGGTAGGCTCCGGTGCGAGCGGGATAGCGCCCGGTCATCAACGCTGCCCGAGTCGGCGTGCAATACGGAGAAACATGAAAATCTGTCAGCCGAATCGATTCCGCGTGCAACGCATCCAAATGCGGCGTTTGCAGCGTTGGATTACCGTGGCAGGAGAGGTCTCCGTAACCTTGGTCATCGGTCATAATCAATATGACATTCGGCTGCGCGGCACTTGTCGTCGACACGAGACCCAGCGTGAGTGCGATCAAACAAAAGCGGAGAGCTGGTTTCATGTTGCTGGGCTCGTGCAGTGAAGTGGGCTAACTGTCGATTGTAGTGGGATACCCGTGCAGTTGGTGAGCGTGCAAGAATGTTCCATCCGTGATTTCGCTACTTCCATTGCTCAACAGTAGAGTCCGACATTGATTCAGGCATTGATTTTCGATTGTGACGGCACGCTGACGGATTCGATGCGAGCGCATTATCTGGGGTGGCAACACGCTTTGGCTGCGCAGGGGATGGCGTTAACCGATCACGAATTCTTTCGTCATAGCGGTACGCCGTCGCGAATCCTGATTCCGCGACTCGCATCGATCGCGGGTTTGGAGATCGACTACCCGCGGGCGCTCGAAGACAAAGAAACTCACTTTTTGCAGTCGATCAACGAACTGAAACCGATTAATTCAGTCGTTCAAATCGCACGTAAAAATCGCGGCACGTTGCCAATGGCGGTCGCCAGTGGCGGGACGCGGCGGTTGGTCGAATTGCAGCTACAGCAAATTCAGATCATCGATTGGTTTGATACGATCGTGGCCAGCGAAGACACTTAGCTAGGAAAACCGGATCGCGATGTAATTTTGTAATGGGCCAGTCTCTTGGGAGTCGCCCCAGATGTTTGC
>JABDKS010000453.1 GCA_013002105.1 Pirellulaceae bacterium
CTTGCTGACGATAGGTCGTAACTAATGTCCTCGCCATCGTCGTCGGTGACCATGATGTCGCCTGATTCGTCGTCATCACTACGTTTGGTCGAGAAAAAGTTGGTGGGTGGCAGCTGCATTTGATCGCCCACGACGATGACCTGCTTTCCCCGGCACAACGCTGGGACGGCGTCTTCGAGTGTTACTTGGCTGGCTTCGTCAAAAATCACCACATCGACCTCGCTAGTCAGCGGCAATGTGTCCGAAACGCTGAGCGGACTCATTAACCACACAGGTTTCAGGTCAACAATGACGCGTCGACTATCACCAGATAGGAGCGAGCGGATCGGCTTGTAACGCATCTGTTTTCCGAACTCGTGCTCAAGCTCTCGACGACCCTTCTTGTAACCTCGGCGTAGATTACGTTCTTCACGAGACGTCGGCGTCGGGTCTTCCGAGTCGGCAACGTGTCGTCGGAATCGGGAGCCGATGTTTGCGAGTATTTGGTCACTATTAGACGCGAGCCACTGGTCATACAGTTGCGATAGACGCGCGGCGTGCGCTGCACGAGTGCCACCGGAGAATGATTCAGCGGCGGGATGACGACTTAGCTCCTGGCGGTATGTGTGATCGACAATCGCGGCCTCCAACTCTTGGGGTCGCAAGGGCAGACGGCGGATCGCCCAGGAAAGCCTTTCGGGCATCTGATCGATCGATTCCAGCACGGTTAGAAACCGGGGAAGCTGTTGCAGTGAGGCATCGATTTCATCCAGCCGCAGGAGCAGTTCTGGCAAGTCCAACTCGGACCACGAATCACTGATGTCGCTGAGCGAATCGCACATGCTGTCGAGCATCGGTTGTGTTTCGACAATTCGCCGCAGCGATTCCGCAGGATGGGACGAATC
Organism: Pirellulaceae bacterium; assembly: GCA_013002105.1. Next base: position 885 of record JABDKS010000453.1, read on the forward strand.
CATGATCGGGCGATGAACCAGCTGACGCAATTGATCGTTGCCGGTAAATGCTCGCATCACTCGATGGATTCGCAACGGCCACTGCAGCGGATCCTCCTGCATGTCATATTCTTGTTTCAGCTCCTGTGCAAACCGCTCGGCGACAGCAGTCTTGTCATGTTCGTCCTGTAGCTGTTGCAACACCCGGACCCAGTCAGGTGGAACCTGGTGCGCATTGAAGTTGTAACAGCGACGCAAGGTGCCGCGAAGTCGCCACCAACTGGGATTCACGAAATTCGTTAGGCGTCCGTTGAGGGTCTGCGCCAACTGAAGTGCGGATTGTGTGTCTTGCGGCGATAATTTTTCGATCCAATGTTTGTTCTTCGCGGCAGCTTGCAACGCTACGTCATGAAGACGATGCAACTTGCGAACCCGTTTGTTCAATTCAGGAGCGACCTGGTTGCCGACCTCTAGCGTTACCATCAAGTTTGCGCTCGCTAGCGGTCCCACCGCATCGGCATACTCGATGATCTCGCGGACCTGTTCGACAGAGGACCATGCTTGCTGCGACAATCCTGATTCATCGAATCGTTGTTTGATGGCGAGCAGAGATCGTTTGGCAGCGGCGATCTTTGACCGCGCTGTCGCGAGTGGTTGCTGTTGGTGAATGATATCAGGACGCAGGATCGCGAGCGGGTGTTCGGCGACGATGCCGTCCGGGCCAATCACTCTCATCTTTTCGCCAACCGCCGCAACGTGCGGAAGTCCAGCGATCCATTGGGAATAGTCCGGTAACTTTTCGGCTTGTAATGGTGATAACTCAGGGCGATGTTCGCGAAGCTCCAGGCACCGATCGAGTAACTGCGCCAGCGAAACTCCCGGGCGATCGAGTGGGTCATTCATCAACGTGTTGATCTGTTCCAAATGCGACAACTCTGACCGCAGCTCGCTTTGTAATTTCTCTCTTTCTGCTCGGTCGAGTCGACTCTTGCCGGTTGAAAAACTTTCGTACGTCGCCTTCAGATCGGCGATTAATTCTTTCTTGTCGGTTTGCGCGTCGTGGATCAGGCAGCTGACCGGCCCCAATCCGATGGCTTTCAGTCGAGCAAACACCACATCGATCGCCGCGCGTTTCTCGCAAACAAAAAGCACCCGTTTGTCCTGCGCGACAAAGTCAGCGATCAGGTTCGTGATCGTTTGTGACTTACCGGTTCCTGGTGGTCCCTGGACGATATAGTTGCTGCCACTGCGGGCTTCGGCGATTGCCGAGCCCTGAGTTGGATCGCAAGCAACGACATCAAAACGGTCCGTGATCGACAGTTCTTGTGGGATTTGTCTGGCGATTGCCTGTGGCTTGGACGAAAACAATGCCTCGAACGCCTCATTGTCGATCGGCGAATCAATCATCGAATCGTAGTCACGCACCAGTGACATGCGGCGGTATTTGAACGATGCCAGAGTGATATTGCAGAGGTCGATCTGCCAGTGAAACGGGTTGCCCGTTCCACCCTCTTTCCAGCGATAGAATGTCTTTTCTGGCGGCGAATCATTGGCATCGGGCGTGATGTGGTGTCGACGCGGCGGCGGTTGCCGGCGAGTCATCGATTCCAAACGCGACTGTGGCGGTCGGATTCTGGTATCAAAGATGCGAATGCCCAATGGATGGTAATTTGCCGGGTCATAGCTGTATTGCAGGTCGCCGAAATGTCGCACGCCGCGGCCACTGACGCGGGCCCGTTTTTTGTACAGTTGCAGTCGTTTCTGTGCTTTGGATCGAATCAGATCGATTTGTGGTCGATCGACGATTTCCAGTTCGATCGAGTTGTCACTTTCGGCGATTCTGTTTTTCAATGATTCCGCCAAATCGGCAATCGCACCGGCTTGCAGCGAGATTTTTTCGGGCAACTCGATCGCGTAGAGCTGATTCATCAGGTGGCGCAGGACGGGATTCACTTCGGCCTCCCCATCCACGGCCTCAAGAAGATACTTGTCCTTGACGCCCTTTTTCTTCTTTAAGGAAACGTTGACCAAGACGAGCGGCGAGTTGTAGTGTTCCGGCGGCGAGGCTTTGACGTTGGCCCAATTCAGGAAAGCCATTGCCAAGCGTAGTCCTCCGAATCCAAATTCAGCGCGTTCGCGGCGATCATCCGCGATGATGCGATCCAACACACTTGGCGCGTACAGAACCTCTTGGGCATTGATGTAGCTCGATAGCGAAATCGACTTTCCGCTACCGAGTCGTTCCACAAAACGGTCGTCAGCGATCAGTAGTTTGTCCAATTCGATTTTGGCCGGATCCAATGACAGCGGCACGGAGGCTTGTGTCACGTTGATGGTGGCCATGGTGGGCGCAAAATGCAGCAGACGGTTTCGTCGTGTGATCTCGAAAAGCCGCTCTCGCAATCGCCGAAGGATCAGTTCCGATTTCGATTGCGCCGAAGCCGCTGTGTCAGCAATCAGTTCGGGATCGAAGCCAACCGTCGCAGCGACATCGCGATAGTTTTGCAGCGTCGTGACGAGGGCGTTCAGATCCTGAACACGTTTTTGACGTGTTAGTTCGGTCATCCGAAAGATCACTTGGGCGACAACCGGATGCAGGTCCGCTTTTAGATGAAAGAGGTTGTTGCGATGCAGGACAAATCGTTGAACATCGTCGATGTCGCGGAAGTCCAAGCCGCAAGCGAGGCTGGCAAGGAGCTGTCCGATGCAAAAAATATCGGTCAGCGGATCGTGGTGTCCCAGTTGATGTTCCCAAGACAAATAGCCGTTCAAATAAACCGGCCGAGTGACGTCGTGGTCTGCTTGTGCTACACGCAGACTTTTCGTGTTGTCGATTCCTCTGAGCTGCTCGGTTGCTGTCAGCAGGTCGGTCTCATCGGTAATGTGAGACACGACGTCCAGTGTCGTGGCGTTTTGTTTTTCGCAGTTGGCAATCTTTTGATTCTCGCGGCGAATGGGCTGTTGGTCGGCGAGTGTAAAAAAGATGCGCCCCGAGTCGACGTGAAGTCGGTTGAGACCTTCTAGTGGGGCGACGAGGTCAACAGCATGGGCTGCGACAGCTTGTTGCGATAACGAGACGATCGCGGCAAGGACATCATCTGTGGGTAACCCACCATGGGTGACCGCAAGTGCAATCAATGCATCGATGTTTTGATCGGTCGCGGTGTGGGGGGAGTCGTCGACTGTCATTCTGCTCCCGCCTGTTCCAGCATTTCACGCTTGTTCTGATTGAGGTCGCGGAGTTGCTTGACGCGAAGTCGAAGTTCTTTTTTGGCTAGATCATGAAATTTCTCTACTAGCGAGAATCGCTCGGCGAGATCCATCGCAACGGCTAGCGGCAGGTTTTCGTGGTCACGATCGGTGGTGGCAAAGTCAAGCAGGATGTAAGCGACGTAATCCTGGATTGACGCATCGCTGAGGGCTACTTCCTCGGCAAGGTTGGCAAGCTGTTCTTGTGTCCATTCGGACGGCTCGTAATCGTCAAAAAAAAGCTTGGCATGGGCAATCGCCGCGTCGGTTCGCAGCCAGCGATGTTGGAACACGCAATCTAAAATCTTGCGAGTCATTGTTGCAAGGTTTGCTTGTGAAAGCAGGTCAAGCGCATCCAGTTTTGGTTGACCTTGAATCATCGCCGCGATGGCTTGGTCGGCGTCGGGAACTTGATCTGCCCACAGTTGCAACGCTCTGGCACGTATGAACAATTCGGGGTGGGTTGCATCTTCGGACGCGTTGTCGTTTGACGAAAGAATTTCCGCGGCTTGTTGTAGATAGGCGGACCCGTCCACATCGCTTGACTGCGTACCGATTTTTAACAATGACGAAATCACGACGATTGGATCAGAGACAACATTCTGAGCGACGCGATCACAGAAGACTTCGGAATACAACCTTGCTAGACGTGACGATTCCAGGTGCGTGCTGTCGACCGATGAGTCGTCGGTCAATGCATCGAGCAGCCGAAACGTGATGCGGTATTTGCCATCATCGATCTGCCAAAGGAGAAAATGGCCCAGTTCGTGGGCCAACACCGCGGTCAGTTCGGAGTCGCCCAGTTCTCTCAGGAGCGGGCCTTCGAATAGCAGATGTGCGTGAGCGGGTAGCGGAACGGCTGCCGCATTCCAGTTGATCGGATTTTGAAGTTGATAGAGCGTCACGGGGACATTCAGATGCAGCTTGTCGACGACCTGATCTGCCAGATCATAGACGCGTCGATTCGATTCACGGTCCAGCCGGATCGTCGTGCGAAGTAAATCGAGCCGAATCGCTTCGATGTCTTGATGGGCAAAGTCCTCCGAAGCAGCCCATTGCCACGCATCAGGCATCGTTTTTTGCAAATGTTCAGCGATCTCCGTCAGGAACGGCGGAATCGCTGTCGAATCGTCCTGATCGGTTGATGTCAAAGCAGTTCTACCTATCGTCAACGCAGGTTGATTGACGATGGTCCAGCACGGTCCATTGCAATACAGCAATCGCGATTGCGACGATCGATGGTGGTCGGTGCAATGGATGGATCCCGTAGAACACGTCGCGTTTGTTTCCTTGACCGGCTACTGAATCTTCAGCGACTCGAAGAACTGTTCGGGTTTATCAAGTTCGCGTTCGTTCGGCCGTGCCGCTCGAGTGCCACCGACCAGGTCTTTGATTTTAGAGTAGGGCGAGTAGGCCGTTAGAACGAGCTTGCCATCTTTGATAAAAATCTCGACTTCGGAACCTTTAGCGGCGCTCGCCCCGGAGGTAATCGTGCCGGCATAGCCTTTGACACCGCTGCGGGTGACCGGTTTTCGATTGGACATCGAGATTTTCATGTTCTCGACAAGCAGATCGAGCGTCGGTTTGCTGCCGTCGGGCATGTTGGGCAATTGAGATACCGCAATGGAGTACTCCGATCCTGATTCGGCACGTTTGAATGCACGTTCCTTGATCACAACGCCGAACCCTTGGTTCTGAGTCTTGGTGCGATCGTTCCCTTTGCCCGGCATATTCAACGTGCAGCCTTCGAAGGTGATTGTCTGCCAGCCGCTGTGTTTGGGGCCGAGGACTCCGGTCGCGACCAGTGCCACGCCACCACCACAAAGCAGCAAACCGACCAGCGCGACGCCACCGAGAATGCCAAGCACTTTGGTCGTTGCGCTGGACCCACCAGTACCCTTCTTATTCTTCGGTTTAGCCGGCTTCTTTTGCTTCTTGGACTTTTTTGCCGCAGGCTTGGGCGGTGCGGAACGGTAGGCGGGAACGCCACCGGCACCGGCGGCGGGAAACCCGCCGGCGGGCAAACCGGGGAGATTGGAAAAGGGATCGTCCGCCGGCGCGGTTGGTTGCGGTGCTGGACGCTGTGAAGGCGGACGTTGCGCTGCGGGTTTCTGTGCAGCAGGGTTCTGCGCTGGGGGTCGTTGCGCAGCGGGTGGATTGGACGCCGATTGTGGCTTGGCACCGCCGGGTGTCGTCGGCTTGGCAGTGGCGGCGGCCGGGACCATCAATACTTTGCTGCATTTTGGGCACGTGACCTTCACCTTGCCGGCGGCGTTAATTTTCAGCTGTGTTTTGCAGCCGGGACAGGTGACGAGTCTTGAACTCATGGAAACCTCAGGTCGATCGCAGGGGAAATCGCTGCGACATTCAATGGACGGTTGTGATGTTGGATTCGTTTGTTGACGACCACTTCGGTTCTTTATACGAACGATCGATGTGTGTCACCGGACCAATGCCCGCTTGATTGACGTTATAGCAAGAGCGGTATGATTACTTCCATCGTATCAAAGACGCATCCCATTTATCGCTCCAGCGTTCCCGTCGCTGGCGCACCCAACGAAACGCTGGATGTAGCATTTGCCTTCGACAGGAGGGTCGCACCCTTGCCCGTACTGCGGTGGCACAATCCACGGCGATAGACTCGTCGACCGAAAAACCGCCGACCGGGCTGACAACCAATATTGACATGGAATGAGACTGCGGCGCGTGCAGGCGGGCAAATTTCGGACAGAATTTCAAGGTGTCTGGGTCAGTCGCGCTTGCAGGGGCGATCGAGCGAACGGGATGATTCTTTTCCATCGCGATCCACTTCGACAGAATCAAAATTTCTTGAGGATTTAGGGGTTCCTGAGGAGGCATGGAGATTTCATCGTGCGTTCCCGATACCACCTGCCAGAGCAGGCTATTGTCAGGGTCGCCAGCAACGATGGCTGGACCAGATGATCCACCTTTGCGGACGGCTTCGCGCGAGTCGAGCCTCAAACCACCTTCGGCGCGATCGCCGTGGCACTCCAGACAATGCTCAGTGAGTAGTGG
>JABDKS010000032.1 GCA_013002105.1 Pirellulaceae bacterium
CTCTTCTTCTCCTTTTGCAGTTTTCGTTTTTCCTTCGGACTACGTTGCGCCTTTTTTTGCGCTTCCTTTTTGCCTTTGTCTTTACTTCCCTTATCACCCATCTCTGTTTCTCCTTGATTGAAAACGAATGTTCATTCGACTACCGCGCCTGAGCAGAGAATTGCGATTCCCCATTGCTTCCTTGGTTACTGGCCCTACAATATATGCAGGTGCAAAAATTGTATCTCGACAAACTTGTGGCCACAATGGCTTTTCACTGAAGAATGATGACTGCGATTTCGCAAACCGATTTCCTGAACGACCCGCTAGGCAAGACGTTTTCCGACGTGGTCAACGATTCCAAACAGCCTTTCGAGTCGGTGCTTGAGTTTTTTGGTGACGAGAATCGGCAACGACGGATGGAGGAAGCGGAGTTGCATCACGATCGTGCACCATTGGCGGGTGTGGTTCGAGAACTGGAATCGCTGCCGCAGATCAATCGATTTTTGGGGCGAGCTGAGACGCGCCGCAACAATCGTTTTCGGCAGGCGATTGGGGTTCTGGTGCGAATCGTGATGGAAAATCGCGGCTGGCAGAAAACCGGTCGCAAAGGATCACTAGGCGTACGTGCGACGCGAACATCGGAAGTTGCTGCTCACAATCAGGGTGGTCTTTCACTTTGGTTTGTACGAGCTGAACGATACGAACTTAGAAAGGGAATGCCCTATCAGTCGGTTCGCGAGCGATGCGAGAAACTCGAATCGCAAAAGTCGAATCGAAAGAAGTGAATAGGCCAACCAATGAAATTCGCTAGGCCACTCCGTTTTAGTGCTCGCTGAAGCTTCGCATCACGCTGACAGGTGATCTGCAATCGATCTTGGTTAGGCCAGGGTCGCTAACAAGGACACGCAATTCTCTCAAAGTTGCGTGAAAGAAGGCTGCGTTGAGAGCAACTGTTCTCTTGATGAGCCGAGAGACGTCTGCCCCTTGAAGGAGGCAGCTGCGATGGAAATGATGGCAAGCGTTTGGCTGCCAAGCGCCGGACAAGTGTTGCTAGGAGTTGCGGTCGTCGCACTGCTGGTTGCCTTGGTTCTCGTTGCTCTGTTTGCAAAATGGGGATCGTATTGGATTCAGGCATACATGTCGGGTGCCGACGTGTCCATGACGAGTCTGATCGTCATGAGCTTTCTCAAGATCGATCAACGATTGATCGTGACCGCGAAAGTCATGGTGCGGCAGGCGGGCTTGCCAATTGACCGCGAAAGCGGAATGAGCACGGCTCGGTTGCAGGCTCATTTCTTGGCAGGTGGCGACGTGATGAACGTGGTGAAGGCTATTATCGCCGCGCATCGTGCAGGCATTGATCTTGATTTTGATCGTGCCGCCGCCATCGACCTCGCTGGTCGCGATGTGCTTCGCGCCGTTCAGACCAGCGTTTCGCCTCGGGTGATCCATTGCCCTGAGAGTGATGGCGATGGCAAGAAAACGCTGAGCGCGGTCGCGAAGAACGGCGTGGAGCTTTTGGTGGGAGCCCGCGTCACGGTTCGCACGAACTTAGAACAGTTGATTGGCGGCGCGACCGAGGAAACGATCATTGCGCGTGTCGGGCAAGGGATCATTACGGCCATCGGTTCAGCGAAGTCGCACATGGACGTACTTGAGATGCCTTCACAAATCTCCGCGGGGGCCATGGCACACGGGTTGGATGCAAACACTGCTTTCAAAATCGTATCCATCGACATAGCGGACATTGATGTGGGAGAAAATATCGGGGCGCGGCTGCAGTCAGACCAAGCCGACGCGGACATTCGTATCGCTCGCGCGATGGCTGAAGTACGTCGCGCCGAAGCGATTGCGCATGAGCAGCAGATGAAAGCAAAAGTGACTGAGAATCAAGCGGCATTCGTGCTCGCGGAGGCCGAAGTACCCGCAGCGCTCGCTGACGCATTTCGCGCGGGACAATTCCGCGACGTGCCGCTGAAATCGAACCGACACAGCCACGCAACTCAAGATTTACGGATACATGATGATCGCTCTGCTGGCTGAAACTCCGAATGATGTTTTGCTTGATGGCAAACAGCGAATTGGCCCTGAACTGCTAGCGTTGCCTTCAGGCAAGATGTGCATCGCAATTTATGGATTCTCGGGCAAGCAATCTTATGATGCATTTTGCGAAAAAAGTGAACGCGCGTTGACACCCTACCCGCTGGTGAAAGGCTATTTGCAAAATCAACTTGAAGAAGCGGGAGACACGCTTCTTCTCGTGGTGGTTGATGCAGTGGGACCCGATGAGTCGCACCTGAACGCCGCGACGATGCAGTCGGTTTTGGAGGCACGAGAGAAGCAGTCGAGCCAGGTAGCCGTTTCTTTTCGGCTCACCCGAGATGACCAGTCACAGGCATACCGCGTTGAGAACAAGTCGTCAAGTTTTGTCTCGTAGAATCAAAAGCCAGAGAACTGCCAAACAAGGAGACACGAAGATGAACTGGGACGAAGTAAAGCGGAATTGGCCATCGGTAAGTGAAGACGTCAAACGCAAATGGGGAAAGTTCACGCACGAAGACCTTGGCATGCTCTCGGGGCAGAGAGACTCTTTTGTACGGGTATTCACTCTGCGTTACGGTAGTGACCAGGAGGCTGCGGGAGCCAAAGTTGACGCATTCGTTATGGGACTCGACTCGCGTCCTACGAAAAGGCATCTCCTCTCTTGGACTCAACGTTGTTGGACCAATTTAAGGAGCTATATCCATGTCCCAGCTCGCCGATGACTTCGAGCGTTTCACGCTGCAATTGGGAAAGAAGCCGAACAGTAAGGAAAGCGACATATATTGAACGTCGAATTCATTGGAGGTCCGTTCGATGGTCATCACCAAGCCTGCTTGGTGACTTCCGGGGAATTGCCATCTCGGGTGATCCGGCTGGTCTGTGACGATGCGTTCCGGCAGCTCGAGGAAACGACTCAAGTGCAAGCAAGAAAATTCACGAGCGTCGCGTTTTACGGACTCGATCACCAGCCTGATTCAAAACGCTACCTTTTCATCAAGTCCATCTCCTTCACGGAATTTAATGCGCTGCTACGCCAGATGTGTAACAGCAATTGCAAAACGATAGATTTACTTATTGTGAGATAACGACCATGACACTTGTGGAAGGGAAGCCCCTGTCGCCTGGATTTGCCTGCGGGATCGCAGTTGTGTACGACTGTGAAGTCGAACGCAAATTGGCGCTACCACATCGCGACATATTGCGATCGGATGTGCAATCAGAATGCGAACGCATTGACGTAGCGCTGGAGCAATCGACGTGCGACTTGGAATTAGTAGTGCAGAAGCTCAGCGGCCAAACAAAAGCTGCCGATGCGGCAGCATTGCTGTCGGCGCATGCGGCGATGGCACGTGAAATTGCCACATCGGTCAAACAACAAATCGGCAGCGATCTTGTCAATGTGGAGCAGGCCCTGGACTCGGTGGTTTGCGATTGGATCACGCGATTGCAGAAGCTGGACGACGACTACCTTCGGCAACGCGAACAGGATGTCCGCGACGTGGGGCAACGCATCACACGAAATCTGGCGGGTGTGATTCCATGGAGTTCCGAGTCGCTCCCTCCCGGATCGGTTATCGTGGCTCGTGAACTTTTGCCGTCCGAGGCGGTTGCGCTTGTTGGTAGCGGTGTCGTCGCGATCGTCACCGAATTTGGCAGCAAGCTGAGTCACACCGCGATCGTTGCGAATTCCCTTGGAATCCCGGCTGTTTCGGGATTTGCGGACGTCACGACGCGTATTCCGGCGGGTGCAAGACTTCTCGTGGACGGAGTGTCTGGATGGGTCACGATCAAGCCGTCGAAACAGGAGGAAGAATCCTTTTCAAGTGCGCGACGCGTCAACGAGCAGAATGCGGCAAAACTCCGCAGCGAAGAACGTCAGCCTTGTGTCACATCGGACGGCGTGGAAGTCTCCATTCTCGGAAACGTGGGTTTGCCACAAGAAGTCCGGAGCATCGGCGAGCACCATTTGAGCGGCGTCGGCTTGTGTCGCACCGAGTTCTTGTTCCTTGAGTCAAATCAGCGACCAAGCTTCGCGATGCAATTGGAAGTCTACGGCAACATGGCGGCAGCGTTGGCAGAGTCGCCAATGGTGATTCGCACCTTCGACCTTGGTGGTGACAAACTACCTCCGTTCCTGGCGTTGGACAAGTCGATCAATCACGCCATTCTTCCGTTGCGTGGCTTGCGATTCTCGCTCTCCGAAATCGATCTCCTCGATGCACAACTTAGAGCGATCGTCCAAGTTGCTCAGACCGCAGATGTTCGGATATTGTTTCCGATGGTGATAGGAAGTCACGATTTCGCTCAAGCGATCGCCGCCGTGGACCGTGCCATGAACCATGTCGATGCCGTGCGGCGGCCTCCTGTCGGAGCGATGATCGAAACACCCGCAGCATTGTTCGCGCTCGACGAAATCATGGAAGTCGCGGATTTTGTTGCGATCGGCACGAACGATTT
>JABDKS010000294.1 GCA_013002105.1 Pirellulaceae bacterium
AGCTGAAGCCGCGGCGCGTCTGGACCATCCCGGGATTATTGCGATTCATGAGATTGGATCGTGGCAAGGGTACGAGTACTTTTCCATGACTCTGGTCGATGGACCAACCTTGCAGCAACGAGTCGACGCGAACGAATTTGATGATGCAGAATCGGCCAGAATTGTTCGTGACATTGCCCGGGCGGTCGCCTACGCTCACCGCGCGGGAATCGTCCATCGCGATTTGAAACCAGAAAACATTTTGCTGAGCCATGATCACCATCCACTGGTGACCGATTTTGGTTTGGCAAAGTGGCATCGCGAAGGGAGCATGATCACACGAACAGGACAAGTTCTGGGAACACCTCATTACATGAGTCCCGAACAGGCTTGCGGGCGCGGCGATGGTGATGCTGCGACGGATGTTTATTCTTTGGGCGCAATCTTGTACGCATTATTAACGGGCCGCCCGCCGCACCTCGGGCCATCAGCGGCCGAAGTGCTACGAAGTGTATTGCAAGACGAGCCGGAGACACCGCGACAGATTCGCCGCGAGATTGCCGCAGACTTGGAAAACATCTGCCTGCAAGCGATGCGGTATGACCCCCAAGAACGATACGCCACCGCGGACGCATTGGCCGACGATCTGAATCGATACCTCGCGGGCGAGTCCACCGCAGCGGCAGCTAGCGGTTTGATCGACCGGGTCGCACGTGAAATTCGGCGTGACCAACACCAAAGTATCTTTGGTGCATGGGGAATGACACTCTACGCGCTCGGCGGCATTATCTTTGGAACACACCTGGTCATCTTCTTTTTGGACTATCTGCAGATGCCGCGTTGGTCCGCCTATTGGACGCCACGGTTTGTCATGTTGGCAACGATCGCCGCTCTGATCTACTGGGCCCGCGGCGGGTCGCTATCGCCGCGAACCGTCGCCGAACGACCGGTTTGGTCAATCTGGATGGGCTATTTGGCAGCGTTGGCGGTCGTCAATTTGCTGTTGGTGATCGGTGGCATCGATCGGGCTGCGTTGTTTCCTCTGGCAGCAGCGATGAGCGGGTTTGGGTTCATCGCGATGAGCGGGCATGTTTGGGGCGGGTCTGCAATCTTGGGCTTGGCTTTCTTGGTCGTCGCCGTCGTGAGTGCCTTTTGGATGACCGCCGGGTCCCTATTATTCGGGACGATGTGGTTGGTCAGCCTGATCACGCTCGGCCATCACTATCGGATGCGCGACAAAACGGGATCGTCCTAGCGCACGACCCGAACAACCCGTACGCTAGCAACAGGACACCCCGCAACATCCGTCTTTTTCAGCCGCCGGATCAGATTTGCAAGCACATGCGACGAAGAAACGAAGACCGGTATCACGGAAGAATGAACTGGCTTGACGACGCGATAAATTGTCGATCGCGCGAATTCCCGAAGGAGCGACTTATGGCCCAACTGACAGTTTCACGATCGATCGCGACCACTTTGTTGATCCTTGGCGTCGCCACGACCGCCACTGCCCATCATCCCAACCGCGAATGCCAACAAGTTCATGAGCGGGTCGATTTGATCGGTCCGCTGGGAAACAACCTGCACCCGTCCTATCGACGCACGCATAATCGGCCCCGCTATATCCCTGGCAAGCTGGCCTATTGGTTTGCTCCCAGTAGCCAAGAAGCGATGGCATGGCACAAAGCCAAACACCGTGGCGACTACAAAAACAAACGACCCGGTCGAGAGTTTCATTATTTCAATCCCAAGCCCTGGGAATCCATGCAAATCGGGCCACGAGTATCACAGCAACATAACGCGACCGGCGTGCAGGATTTCGATTCCCTGAGAGCCTACGAGTCCAGCCTTGACTCCCAACCGCTGCGACTTGAATCAGATGACGCCGACGTCCCCGAATTGCTGCCGCCACCGAGACCGTCGCAAACATCCGATGCCATCGGTAGTGGCGTCAATGATGGCATCTAAGCCGATTGATTCGTCGCTTCTTGGTCGCGGCACTCGGTAAATACCGCAAAACACTTCGGTTACCGAACCGCGTGTGGAACTAATCGGTTTTTTCTCCAGAACCGTCAAAGTTTACCCAGACGTTCTCCGATAACACCTCATGGGCGAGGACCTCGCGACGTCGCAAGACGTCCGCAAAGTTCTCGATGGGGGGCTTTCCAACTTAGCTGTCAGTGGAACACACCAGTCGTATCGTGCGGCATCGTCAAGGTGGGTTTCACAACAGCACTGCAGGGAAGCCTAGAGCATGAATCGCTCGCTGTTACGCATAACCGCCTATCTCCAACTCGGGATCATGATCCTGTTGGCTACCGGATGCGCGCCCACACAGCCGTTCTTTTTGAATGAGTCGCCGGATCTGCAACACTACCTCAATTCGGCAACGGCGATCGAGTATCCCGATGTCAATGTGGAAAGTCTTGCCGAAACCACTCATGCCCTACGTCCACTGACTCTGGGTAACCACGATTACCAGTTTTGGGACTTGTCGCTGGAAGAATGCGTTTCGATCGCGTTGTCCAATGCCAAATTTTTCGTGACGACCAGTGGCAACGCCGAATTCCGCCAAAACATCGCGGCTCAATTCACCAGCGGTACGGCCGATCAATTCGGCAGCATCTACGACATTCCCATCTCGCAATCGACGACACAGTCAATCCCATTGACCGTCGATGGCAATGGTAATCGACTGTTGCCACGAAGCGTCACAAGAGCCAATCAAATTGGCGGTGTCGAAGACGCGTTGGCAGAATTTGATGCTCAGGCCAGTGGGTTCATCAACTACGCAACGACCGACCGACCACAGAACGTCGGACAAAACAACCTGATCAACCCAGTCCAATCGCTCGCCACCAACACGACCCAGCAAGCAGCCATCAGCAAACGAATGGCAACCGGCGGCGTCGCGACCTTGCGTCAACAAGTCATCTATTCACGAAACAATACTCCGATCAGCCCCAATGCTCGAGCCGTACCGAGCGATTGGACGGCGTTGATCGAAGCGCAAGTGCAGCATCCGCTGATGCGTAATCGCGGCACATTGATCAACCGCATCCCGGTCGTCTTGGCAAGTTTGAACGAAGACATCTCGATCGCCGATTTTGAAGCCCAGGTACGAAACCTCGTGCGTGATGTCGAAGTGGCTTACTGGGATTTGTATGTCGCCTACCGCAACGTCCACACCACCACGATCGGCCGCAACAGCGCCATCGCAACCGCGCAATTTGCACGCCTTCTGCTGGAGAACGGAACCGGTACCGTTCAAGAATTGGCACAAGCTGAAGAACAGTACTACCAATTTCGTGCTCGCCTGGAAGGGGCCTTAGCCGGCAGCAACCTGCCCGGCGACGATCAATTCGGCGTCTACGGACGCGAACGGGCACTACGAGAAAAACTGGGATTGACCGCGACCGACGGTCGTTTGGTTCGCCCCATCGATGAACCATCCATCGCGCGTGTCGAATTTGACTGGAACGAAGCCATCGCGCAGATGCTGTACTTGAGTCCCGAACTGCGTGGCAAGAAGTACCGGATCAAACAGAGCGAACTGGAATTGATGTCGGCCAAAAATCAAGTTCTACCCGAAGTCAACATCTCGGCTCTTTATCGCTGGGTTGGCGTCGGCGACACGCTGGGCCCTCCAGGGCGCCGCGATGTGAACTTCCCCGCCCAAGGCAGCAGTGCTCTGGGTGAACTGACCGAAGGCAATTACCAAGAAGGCGCCATTCGACTCGAGATCACTCCGCCAGCATTCGGTGCCCGACGTGAACTGACACGGATTCGTGGTGCTCAGTTGCGATTGGTTCGCGAAAAAGGATACTTGCAAGAATCCGAACGACTGTTGGTCAGCCAACTCAGCGATGCGGTTGCCAAAGCTGCAACCCATTACCAGCTCATGCAAACCAACGCACAACGCTGGCAAGCTGCCGAACGCGAAGTCGAAACACGATTAGCAGAATTCAAGGGTGGCCGCAGCCCGGTCAATGTCGTACTGCAAAGCCAACAACGAAAAGCCGAAGCTCAAATTGCCTACTATCGTGCTCTTGGCGAATACAACAAATCGATCAACTACGTCGACTACCTCAAAGGCACTTTGCTGGCTAACAGCGGCATCACGTTGTCCGAAGGACCTTGGAATACGAAAGCCTACTGCGATGCTCTTGAACGGGCTCGCGAACGCAGTGCCGGCAAAGAACTGCAATACGGCGTGACACGCCCCGGCGTGCTGCGAACCGGCCCCGTCCGCGATGCAAACGGTGCCTTGGAAGTCATGGGTCGTCAAAAACCATCCATCGGTCATTCGCACATCGGCACCGGTGACGCCGTGCAAGATGGTGTGATCGGAGCCGAAGTCATCGACGGTGCGTTCCCAACGGAAATGCCAGCCGATCCGCAAGCCGATCCATTGGGGCTCGACGTCGAACCCTACCAAGACGGCCCCATCATCGACAGCATGCCACTGAGCGAGATGGGCTCGCCGTATCAAATGTTCTCGCCCGAAGCGGCTGAGCGACAAATGGACGAAATCTTGCCGACACCATCGCCGCTCAATGCACCACGCCAAATGCCTGCCGGTCGCTCTGGCGACGGTATCAACAGTGGCGAAAGTATTCTGGTTCCGCCGGTGACCGGCGGCGAACAAGCCGTGCTGCGTCCTGCCCCGAAAGTGCTAAGCCGCGTCACCGACATTCAACAAACCAACCACGTGACAGACCAAGTGAGCGTCGAGAACGCTCCGCTGCCTGTCCGCCGCCGACCACTTCCACGACGGTAAAGATCTAACAAGCAGAACATCCGATGGGCGGAGGCCTTGCGAGGGTTGCCCACACGCGTCGGGAATAACAACCCTCGTACACGAACAGCTCGAGCTGCATCCGAAACGATGCCTCGAGCTTTTCGGCGTTCAATCGTGATTTCTGGCGTCGAACAACGGTCGCCGCCTATTCCAGCGGAATTCCGCCGAAGTCAATGAGCTCACGACCCTCGGCAGCGTCTGCATCAACAGTGAATGAATAGTCTCGCACACCGAAATCGACGTCGCGAATTCGAGCCGACAGAAGATAGTCACCCTCTGGCACATCATCGATACGAAATTGTCCCTCGCGTGTGACCGTCGCATCAAACCAAATGTTCGTGCGACGCAATTCGTCTCGTTTCTTGGCCTCAGTGATCCATTGTTTCCCCGCTTCGGTCTCCTTCCACTGCTCCCACCAAGCTCGCCTTTTATCGGGGTCGTCCACCACTTCGTCGGGAATATCACGTTCAGGAAGCTTTGGTAATACGACTTCAATGCGAACACTTGCGTGTTTCCAATCGATGTCTTTGGTAATCGACGGCGGCGGCATGAGTCGACCTTGAACAACCACACCATCGCCACCCAATTGCACATCGGCAATTTCGCCAGCTACCGATTGCACCGAAACCACCGGTGTCGATGCGACTTCGATCGCTCCGTCGCCAACCATACGAACGATCTCACGACGCACGTAGGTGTGCCCTTCGGGAATCCGATCAAACTGAAACGATCCGTCTCGAGCAGTCGTTGCGTCCCAGTGCATAAAAATATTCGGCGTGTCGTCGCCGTAGGAATGGACGGTTTCATTCCCGGCGTCAATCGAAATATCCGCCATCGGCGTTTTTCCGATGCGGTAGGTCCCCGTTAGCTGGGCCCACGGCGTCAGGACGATCGGCTGGAGTGCCTCGCCAGGTTTGCAGCGGATGTGGGCATAACCGTGATCGTGAACAATCACGATTTCATAAGGAGCGACTTGCGGTGGAAAATCAAATCGCCCCGCCGCATCAGTGGTCCGCTGAACGGCGTTGTACGTCGAACCATTGTCGACACGTCCGTTGTCAAAGCTGATCTGCGTGTTCGCCACGCCCAGCACCACATTGGCACCTTCAATCGCTTTGCCCTCGGTCGTCTGAACAACCGACGTCACATTAGCGCCTCGTTTCAGCTTGAAATAGATATTCACATTGCCTTCATCACTCTCGATCGCTCGAGAGACCTGAGGGAGGTAACCGTCTGCGTCGATCCGTACGAAGTGCGCAAAATAGGCGTGGCGTAAATGATTCAGCCGATAGGAACCACCGGTTCCGGCGAGTGCTTGATCGGTCACCCAATTAACATGGGAACCTTCAGAACCCTGAATGCCGGGCACGACTTGAAATCTGTCGATTCGTTGCTTCGTTTCCGCATCGACGACCAACCCTGAAACGACGAGATAGCCCGGCGGCTCGAATACGTACTCTTCGTCGCGGGCGACAATTCGCTGAGCCGACAACTGCATTCCATTTGGATGGCAGATGTCTGCCTCAAATTCGTCCAGCGGTGCCTCGTCCCATTCCCAGACTCCGTTCTCGTCTGTGTACTGGCCAACGTGATCAAATTCAAAATACTCGTATCGACCGCCGCGCCACGATTGAAAAAAGATTCTCGCTTTACGCAGACCTTTGCCTTCGGCATCCACCACACGAATTCGGACGTGGCCACCTGGTTTTAATTCGAAATCAACCGGTTTCATCGCCGCGTCAACTCGCACTGCAGCCATGTCGACTGCGTAGCCCTTGGCCGAAACCACCACGCGGGCACGACGATCCTCGCACCCGTTAATCTGATACTCACCATCGACGTTCGTCGTCGCGCTTCGCTTGTCATTAAGAAACTTGGTCCGAACAAGTGCCCCTTCGATCGGTTTGCCTGCCTCGTCGGTAACCCTACCGGCAATAGTCAAACCACGTGGCAAGACAACCTTTGCCGACGGCGACTGACCTTCGTTCAATGCGTATTTGTCCCGAGACAGAGCCAACCGGTGTGGCTTAAATTCTCTGTGACTGACCTCGACCCAAACATCCGCCTTGGAATCGGGGACCATTTCGAACTGCCATTGTCCGCGATCGTCTGTAAAAATCCGCGTGCCGACACCCGTCGATCCCGTGTCACCAGGCCGACGTCGAAACTTGATACTCGGATCCACCTCGACACCCGCAACGGGCTTTCCCTGCTCGTCCACCACGATTCCGCCGACGGTCCACGCGGACTCCAGTTCCGCAGTAAACTTTGGCGGCAATGCAACACCCGTTTGCTTTGGATTCCAATGGCCGTAGTACGGACCATAACCGGGGACCTCTACAGTGAACGTCATTCTGGATGTTGGCTTGGGTAAATCCAGCGTGATTTTGCCGTCGTCATCGCTTTCCACAACGAATCCAAATCGCTCATCGTGCAGCAGTTTGCCTTGCTTTACGCCGTTTTCAATCAACCCCCATTCGCTCGGCCTGGGCTGAATTCGCCAATGGACCTCTGTGTTCGCCAGTGGATTGCCGCCTGGCCCCGCTAAGGTCAGCGTAAATGGTTGACTCGGCACGTCCGACTGGGCACCTGGTTGGGTTTGATCGCCGTCGGTCAATGCTGGAGCCTGCGACTGGGCCGCCGTCAAAAATGCACCGGCAAAGATTGCCACAAACAACGTACACCGTTGTACGACGCACCAACCAAAACGGATCGGGCGACGTAAACGCTCGCGGCAATAACGAGGATGCATTTTGGTCTCACTGTGTACAAACGACGCCAACAACACGATTGAAATTTCAGGTCTGATTTTCAACGACCCTAGGTTCGCGTGACTTTAGTCGTCGCCTTTGATTCTGATCAGTTCTTTCTTCATCACTTGATAAACGTTTGGATTCGCGGCGGAAAGGTTCTTCGTTTCGACGGGATCCGTCTCCAAGTTCACCAACATCCAGGGTTCTGCAAATGGCGTCCCCTTGGGCGATTGCCGTCCGCCGCTGCCGTTACCGGCAATCAATTTCCAATGGCCGTCGCGAATCGCAAACATGCCACTGGCCGAATGGCAGATCAATGGCGGACGATCAAACGAACCGGACGGATCTCGTAGCAGCGGAGCGAAGCTAAACGAATCAGGACCGGCACCTGCGGGTAATTCGACATTCAACAGGTCCGACAATGTCGCCATCACATCGACCAAACCAACCACATGCTCGGATCGTGTTCCGCCATGCTCGGCGTTGGGCAGCCGAACAAAAAACGGCACTCGATGCCCGGCCTCCCAAATATCTGCTTTCGTACCTCGCCACGGACCGTTAGCTCGATGATGCTCGGGTCGATATCCTTGGACCGATTCATCGTCGACGTGGTCCGGCTCTTTCGCGTCCAGTCGATACATGAACGACCCGTTGTCACTGGTCACAATCAGAATCGTGTCGTCGATTACACCGTTGGAGTCCAAGGCATCGATCACGCGTCCGATCGTCGCATCGACCTGACGAACAAAGTCCCCGTACGGCCCCAGCTTTGTAGTTCCAACGAAAGCGTCGGCTGGCAGAACCGGTTTATGCGGTGCCGTTAACGGAAAATACAAGAGCGTAGGTCGATCAGCGTTCTTCATTGACTCAATCACCGCTACCGCTTCGTCGGTCAATCGGTCTAAGCACCCCTGCATATCAAAATCGACCGCCCTCGGCCCATCACGCAGGTACTCTGGAAAGGGTCTTTTGGATTGCGGTACGGTTTCGGAGGTCGTCGCGCGACCGTCGCGAAAATAAACGTAGGGTGGAAAATCGAGCGAGGCGGGAATGATGAATGATTGTTCGAAACCGACCGTGCCTGGATGGTGAGTCAACGGCACGCTGACATCCACACTCTTTTCGCCATCCTCCATCGCCAGCCCGAGACCGAGGTGCCATTTACCTACGACCGAAGTGCGATAACCGGCGGCGCCAAAAACCGAACCAATCGTGGGACGATCGACGTCGATCAATGGCTGACCATAACCGTTTTGGACGCCCCGCTTCAGTCGCGTTCGCCAACAATATCGACCCGTGATCAAGCCATATCGCGTCGGCGTGCAAACAGCCGACGGCGTGTGCGCATCCGTAAAGGTGATGCCTTCGGCCGCGAGTCGCGAAAACGCGGGTGTCGGGATCGTTGATTGCGGGTTCAGCGGCTGCACATCGCCATAACCCAAATCGTCAGCCAAGATGACGACAACGTGGGGTCGATCGATCGCCAATGCGGCCGACATCGATGCACCAACAATCACCGCGGCACAGAACACTCGTTGCATGGACAAACCGATATCGCAAGAAGCCAAGAATTCCAAGAGTCACATCACTCTTCGATCGACTCACTAGGATAACGTTCGCGGAGCTTGGCGATGGCATTTTCGTGATCTTGCCTCCAAGTCGGAAAAAGCGGCTGATTGAACCACCGTCCTACTTGCATGCTTTGTGCGTTTTTCCACAATCGATCCCGCTCGGCCATCGCTGCCGCGGATGCCTCGGGGAGCCCGCTACGCAACTGACTCCAAAGTAACTTCACAACCTGGTCGACAAACCGATCCGATCGCAGACGCTCGATCCCAAATAGGTTCTCGACATACATTTGCCGACCCATAAAAACTCTTGGCATTTGGACGTCTCGACCAAATCGCCGCGCCGTGACCGGCTGTTGATACCGTCGCCAATCCAACAGCAAAGCATGCTCACGCGATTGACGACGCAGTTGAGCTGACGGGATCATCGCCACCAACTTGGCAATTTCGCCCGAGTCAGCACCTTCGCCCGAGTCTGCACCCGATAGGCCCCTCTGCAGTAGCTGAACGACGTTGGCTTCGATCGATTCTGCGGTGCGCTCGAGCATCAAAAGATCGACCTCACCATCGACTGCACCTTGGCGGATACGCGTTACCCAAGACAGCGCCACTTCGACCACCCGGTATTGCAACGACTGATACTGGTCATGAGAAATGCTCCAAGGTCGATTTCGGGGATCCAACACCATTCGCAAATCATCCGGCGTCAAATACTGACCCACCGAATCGGTTGCATCCAATTCACTTTGCAATGCTTCTTGGAAACTCGCCAGCGTCTCGAACTCCTGTTCCAAGACATATTCACCTGCCGGTCCTCCCCATGCTCCCCAATGAGGCCCGCTGATGGAGACTTCAAGACTGTTGGAGGGATTCTGCGCGGCTTGATAAATCGGCTGTGATGCCGCCATCGCTTGGGCACGCCATGCGGTGTCCAGGGCAGGGATCGTCGCAATTCGGTATCCCAGCACCATGATCATCGGCAACGCGACGGCCAATGCCGTGTACGCGACCACACGCCAATGGAACCCGAAATTGATCGTGCCGGACAACCATCGCGATGACAACCGCCATGTCGCAAATAACAACACGGGCGCGATCACGACCGCCGTCCAGCCAGCGCCGTAATAGGTGTTGAAGAAGTAAAACAGAATCATGCAACTGGCCAGTGCATAAACCGGCGTTGCAAAAAATCCAAGAATTGGCCTAGCCGCCCACTGCGATACCAACTGCCCAAACGCAAACAAGATCAACACGGAATACCAGGGGATGGTGCTGCTGGGTCTGGGAACCCATAAGAAAACTCCCAGCAGGGTGATGACAATGCATCCGACCAGCGGCAACGCCAGTCGCGTCCACCAAATACGAGTCGGCGAAATACCGCGATCAGCAAAAAACGCACATCGCCGCCGAACATTGTCCCCGTAAAAAACCAATGCCCCCAGCCACATTGCACTGAGGCCGATGAACAATGGCGTAAACGCAAGGATCGTTTCCAACACCACGCCGATCCCGCGCATCGACAGATTCTGACTTGCGTCGGCCCATTGCGAGACACGATTAAGAATCATGGACACGGCACCGATGGCGGTCAGCACCGCTACTGGCAGACCCACCTGACGTAATTGTTGCCAGTGCAGAGCTGCCGATTGCGACGGCCGTTGCAGACCAGCGCCGATCGGCGGTCGATAAGCCAACGGAGTGTGGTCCGAATCCGACAACGAGAGCCTACTGAGCAACTGCGAACCAGTCGCCACGCCCGTCAATCGCCGTTTACCCAACCACCGCTGCAACAAGAACAGCACGGCCAAAATTGCCAATCCCGTAGCAGTGACAACAACCCACTGCCCCGATGTGATGTCGTCACTGCGAATCACCCGCCCACGATACCCTCTGTAGAGAAACCATGTGGCGGCCGCGACAATCGAAAGATGTACCGTTGTCACGATGGGTACCAACGAGATCAATGCGACAACCGGTGAACGGACCGTATACCCCATCACGAAACCGAGCAGCATCAACAAACACCCAAAAAAAGCCAGGTGCGCAATGCCAAAAACCGACAATGTGTCTGATGCCATCGGGGCGTTGCCGAACCGCGACGACATCGTATAGATAAAGAGCAGCACACCGGATGCAAATAACCAGATTGCCACGAGTGCTGCCAACGACACCAGCACTTTGGAGTCGACCACTCGCTGCCAACTGACCGGCAGCGTGCGCAGCCAACCCAACGTTCCACTCTCTTCTTCACCGCCGACCAATAAGGCCGGGGCGCCCAGTGCCACCAAGTTGGGCATCAAAATCCAGATCATCACGTAGGTGTCAAAGTTGCGACCAAACCATGCCGCGCTGAGTGCTGCAAGCAGATTGATAACGACGACTCCCGCCAAAATCGACACGAATAGTGGCGTAATCGTCCGGACATCTTTCCAGATCAGGCTGCTCAGAATGCTTGGTTTTTCTAGCACGTTGCTTCTCCCCTTTGCGAGCCTGCGATTAGAACAACTGCGGTTGCGGTGCACTGAATTCTTCGGCCGCCGACGGACGTACTGCCCGTTCGTCACAAACGGCGACAAAGATGTCTTCCAACTGCGCTCGATCGGCCATCAAATTCGTAGCACCACTGTCGCCGTCGTACGTCGACCGCCAATCCTCCGGCAGATCGCGAACCACCCATCTCATCTGACGATTCTTTCGTGACTCAGTCAGAACCTCACCGGGCGGCAGCAAGATCGTCGCTGACGGATCGTCCATTGTGGCGGTCACAATGAACGTCGAATTTTTGAGGGTGTCCAACGGTTGCACTAATTTCATTTTGCCTTGATGCACAATGCCCACCCAATCGGCAACCCGTTCAACTTCGCTGATCTGATGGCTACTGAGCAAAACCGTTCGGCCCAATGCAGCACGGTCGACCATCGATTCCAAAAACTGGCGTCGAACCATCGGATCGAGTCCGCTCGTCGGTTCGTCAAGAATCAACAACTGAGGATCATGAGCCGTCGCAAGCGCTAATGCGACCTTGGCACGCTGGCCCTTACTCAGATTCTTTAGTCGCATCGCCGCGGGCACATCAAAATCGCTCAACAATCCCAAATAGCGGGCGGGAAAATCGTCGTCATAGAAAGCGGATGTGAACCAACCAATCTCCTCGGCCGTCATCCACTCATACAACGCCGGCGCATCGGACACGTAACCGATCTCGCGACGGATGTTCATCCCCGCTTTGACGCAGTCGTGACCCAATACGGTCGCACTGCCACTGTCCGGTTTTCCGAATCCCGTCAAAATTCGAATCATCGTTGTCTTCCCAGCGCCGTTTTCGCCCAACAGGGCAAAGACAACACCAGCGGGTATCTGCAAGCTGACCTTATCCAATGCTTGAGTCTTGCCAAAGGACTTCGAGATGTCTTGCAGTGTGATCACAGATTGCATGGGTAGATTTCCCAGTGGACGTCGAGAAAAGTAGGACACTTGGAATAGTTTTGGTTCATTCGATCGATCCGTTGTTACCAGCCTGCTCGGATAGTTCGGCTTCGAACAACTCACGCAATTCTTCTTGCGTCATGCCGCCAGCAATCGCATCGGCCAGGGCTCGGCGAACCGCATCGGCCACCAAGACGTTGCGTGCTTGGGTGCATCGAGCGATCGCGTCACGACGGACAATCATGCCGCGGCCGCGGAGCGGTTCCAGCACATCATCCCCCTGCAATTGCTGATACGCGCGGGCGATCGTGTTGGGGTTGATGGCCAAGTCGCCAGCCAACTGCCGCACGCTCGGAACCATCTGCCCGCCCACCAACACGCCGTCAGCAACCGCCAACTTCACTTGGCGGACGATCTGTTCGTAAATGGGGACGTCACCAGCAGGATCGATCGAAAAAAACATCCTGACCTCAGGGAGTAAAGAACGCGCATTTCACGTGTACTGCCGTAATAGTACACCAGTAGATCGGGGCTGTCAATAACCTGCAACCGCGTACGCGATGACCGCGTTTCGGCTCGGTCATTTGCCGCTGATCGGCAAATCCTGGGTGCAGCGAGCCATGCTCTGCCGTCGGCCGGGGTCGGATTAAGTGGATTATCCGGTAAGACCCGAACAGCCGCGACCAGCGTTTCGCATTTGTCTGCTTTGAATCGAAATGAGATGCGGGTTACTTATCCCCAAGCCAGATTTAGGTGAATCCTTCGCTCCCGATTGCCACCCAGCTTGTCGTGACTCAGCCGACCCACCCATCGAATTCGCAAAGCTTTGCCGCCGATTCGCTCGCGCTGGGCATGGTCGTGATGCTTGCGATGACCATCATCCAACGTGGGGTTGGTTTCTTTCGCGGAATCTGGATTTGTCGCATGCTGGACGACACCGACGTTGGCCAGTGGGCGATGGCATTTGGATTTATCTTGCTGATCACGCCTGTGATGATGTTGGGCGTTCCCGGATCAATTCCGCGTTACGCCGAGCACTTTCGTGCGCGGGGACATCTTCGAGCATTCGTGCGGCGTCTGGCGCTGATGACTTGTGCGTTTACCCTCCTGTTTTTTGCAGCCGCATATGCCCTTCCCAACGTCTTGGCATGGTTCATCTTTCTGGAGCCGCAAAACGCAAACTTAATCTACAGCGTCAGTGCCGCAGTGGGTGCCGTCTCCGCGTTTTACTTTGTCAATGAACTCCTGTCTGGACTTCGGCAGGTTCGTGCCGTGTCGGTGATGCAGTTTGTTCAGAGCGTCAGCTTTACCATCATCGCACTGACCGCGTTGTATCTGGGCTACGGTCTGATTGGCATCATCCTGAGCTTTGCGATCGCGTCGGTCATCGCGTTAGCCCCCGGTCTCGCGGTACTACGTCGCGGCTGGAGCGGGCTGCCGCAATCGCAGGAACCCTTCGAAGCACCATCGATGTGGCGGCGGGTTTTGCCCTTCGCCGCGGCACTTTGGGCGATGAATCTATTGACCAATGTTTTTGATCTGTCCGATCGCTACATGATCCTGCACTTCACACCGGGCGACGAGACTCTGGGACAAGCTGCCGTGGGACAGTACCACAGCGGGCGAATCATCCCTGAACTGGTACTCAGCCTGGGTGCGATGATCAGCGGCGTGTTGATGTCGTATCTGTCGGCCGATTGGGAACATGGAAAGCGACAGGCCGTCCGTGACCGTATGCGGCGGGTCTTGTTGATGCTTTCTGCGTTCTGCACTCTGGGCAGTGCGATCGCACTCTTGTTCGCACCCTGGATGTACGGTTCGTTGCTGCAAGGTCGTTACAACGACGGCCTCGCGTTGATGCCAATGGCGTTTGTTTTCTGCAGTTGGGCGGCATTGGCAGTGATCGCGCAAACGTATCTGTTGGTTGTCGAGCGTGGCAAACTGATCGCGATCGCGACCGGCGTTGGCCTGACCGCCAACGTTGCTTTAAACGCATTGCTATTGCCGTTGTGGGGTTTGCACGGCGCCGTCGTCGCGACGTTGTGTGCACACGGGATCGTGATGCTGGGCGTTTTTGTAGCGATGGCGAAAAGCGATTTTCAATTCGACCGCACGATCGTTTACGTTAGTCTATTGCCGGCAACGATCTTGGCAGGACCTTGGGTCGCAATGATCTGCGTCATCGTCTGCATCGCGGCCAGCCAACATGCGAGAGCTTGGCTTCATGATTCGGTCGTGTCATTTCTCGCAAAGCGTCGCAATACGGCCATGGGCGTGGTCAGTTAAGACGGATTCAATCGGTCGATCGATCCTCAACGGGTGTCAACGCGACGGGTCGAACCTCGACTCACTGCTGGGGCAAACTCACCCAACGTGCTAGGCTGGGGAGCATGAATTTTTTGTGCCACGCGATGCCTTACTTCGACACGCCGCTCTTGGCCGCGTGTACGGCCGTGCCGGACTGGCTGAGCGTGGTGGACCGCAAGATCCGAGCGCGCGGAAAACTGGCTAGCCAGTTTCTCGACAGCGATGACGCCGCGCTGCGTGACGTCGCCCGCGGCGTGATCCGTCATATCGAAGACGATCGCTGGTTTCATGGCACGCAGGCGTTTGTCGAAACCAATATGCGATTGGCGGTCGAATTACGGGATCAATTGCCGGGTGATTCCGGTTTCCGACCCACTTTTGTCGCTCACATTCTGATCGAAATGTTGCTGGACTCCTTTTGGATTCGTGACGATCCGGCGATCGGTGATCGTTACTATTCGCTGCTCGAGAGCGTTTCGACGCAGGAAATCCAGCGATGCGTTAATCAAATCACGGGCAAGCCAACCGACCGTCTGGCCCCCACGATCGAACGTTTCATTGATATCCGGTTCTTGTACGACTACCTCGATCACGACAAACTCTTGATGCGACTGAATCAAGTGATGAAACGCGTCAAGCTGACCCCGCTGCCAAATTCGCTGCTCGGTTGGCTTCCACAAGCCTCGCGGCTGATAGAATCACGCCGACAGCGATTGCTAACACCACCCGACGGATCGACCCCTTTCGAGTCTTTTTCTTTTTCCTAAAAACCCTGTTACAGCGAGCCCCTGATGAAATATGGCATGAACCTGCTGCTCTGGTCCGGCGAAGTCACTGATGAAATGATGCCGGTATGTGAACAGCTCAAAGCTGCCGGATACGACGGCGTCGAACTGCCGATGTTTAACCTGGATCTGGATTACGCCGCCATCGGGAAACAACTCGACGGCATGGGTCTTTCCCGCACCGCCGTGACGATTCGAGGTGAAGAAGACAATCCGATTTCGCCCGACGCCAGCGTACGGGCCAAGGGAGTCGAGCTGACCAAACAGACTTTGGATTGTTGCGCGGCTGCGGGCGTCGAAACGCTTGTCGGCCCCTACCACTCCGCACTGGGACTCTTCAGCGGCGCCGGGCCCACTGACGACGAATGGAAATGGGGCGTCGAAAGCATGCGAGCGGTCGCCGAACATGCCGGAGACGTGGGGGTCAAACTGGGTGTCGAAGCTTTGAATCGTTTTGAATGCTACCTGCTGAACACGCACGCTGATTCGGCCAGATTCGCTCGCGAAGTCGACCACCCAGCTTGCGGCATGATGTACGACACGTTCCACAGCAATATCGAAGAGAAATCGATCACCGACGCGGTCAAGGCCGGTGGCGATAAACTAGTCCATATTCATATCAGCGAGAACGATCGAAGTACGCCTGGCCAAGGAAACGTCCGTTGGGACGAAAACTTCGATGCCATTGTCGCCTCTGGCTATGACGGCTGGTTGGTAATCGAAGCCTTTGGTTTGGCACTGCCCGAGATTGCGGCAGCGACCAAGATCTGGCGAAGGATGTACAAGGATGAAATCACATTGGCCACCGACGGCCTGAAGTTCATGAAGGGCGAAATCGAGAAACGTGCTTGAATGAGCGAAGCATCCGGCAGCGTCGTTTTTCTCAGCGGTGATCTCATGTTCGCTTCGCGCGTGCGCGGAGCGGCCGAGAGAGCCGGCTGGAGCTTTGCTCTCACTGGCAAGTTACCAGAGTCCTCCGCGGTTCCGATTCGATTCGTCGTGCTTGACCTGGCGACGATGAGCAAATTGACCGAGGGTATCACCGAACATTGCGCAGCGAATTGCCCGGATGCAAAATTGATTGCCTACGGGCCGCACGTCCAGGTGGCGAAATTAGATGCCGCCAGAAACGCGGGGATCCCCGTCGTGATGACCCGCGGACAGTTCGACAGCAAACTATCGACGCTATTTGCAGTGTAAGGCCGCGACTTGCGACACCGCGTGTGTCCGCAGGTGCGGCAATCCGATGTCCAGAGTCCGTCAACCGATTCGATCTAATCGCTCGATCCTGTTACGGATCACGCCGTAAACTGCCTTCGTATGACGTCAGTTGCCGAGCGAAGTGCTCGCGCCAAGCTTGTTGGTCAAAACCGTAATCAGCCCCCGGTTCGACTTCGATTAACAACCGGTGCGCGTCATCGTTGCGGATCGTATCAGTAACCACCACTTTCTTACTGCCGGTCGAAAAACCACCGCTGCCATCGTCAGTGAATCCTGCGTTGGTACCGCCACCGCTGGTGACTTCGCGCGTGTGAGTCGTGACCAATGCGTCGATGTAGGTCATCGCTAACTCGCGGTCGGGAAAAAACGTCAGTGCTCGCAACGCTTTCTTGACGTTGTTATTGCTGCTCTTTTTCGGGTTCAGCATCGGTACGTAAGTAGCAATGGCCGAACGTGATCCGTACTCCTGCAACTGCTTCAACGCCGCTTCGCGGACCACGGGATCGGGTTCGTCGATACCGGCCATCACAAGCGCCCTGACCGATTGCGAATTACGAAACTGTCCAAGCAGCTTGATCCATTCCATTCGCAACGCCCGCGGCTGCACATCTTTGCCGCGCGACTTGATCAGTTCACCAGCGATCGCACCAGTCGCCAATGGATCTTTAATCGCCTTGATAGCGGCGAGTGATTCAGCTGATTTGGAGTTGTTGCGCATCGCCTGAGCGCGAAGCCGTGCAAGTTCCTTGATCCACTTACTTGCTTTGACGTTCTGTTCGTCCTGGAAGCGATCCTTTGCAACCGCTTCGGGGAACTGCCAACGACCTCCGACTAGAATCAGACCACGGTTACGCTGCTGCTGTGCATAAGACACCCAATTGCCTTGGTCATCGCGAACGTACTCCAGTGCCGCTCGCGCTCGTTCGTGCTGGGGATCGATCGCGATCGCTCGCTGATAATGGTACTGCTTCTGTGCCGACAAATTATGTGCCGCACACCATCGACCATGCTCGTAGTGTTTCTCCGGGTCGTTGCCTGCTTCGTCAGCCAAGCGGGCATACTCGGTCAGTTCGTTCTTGGTACGGACACGACTGACGCGATTTTTTTGAATCGCGACGCTGATTCCATCGTCGACTCTCACCACGACAAAAGGGACCTTCCCGCTGTCCACCTCTTTGAGAACCTGGCCCGACAAATGACCTCCGCCCGAAAACTCGACGGTTTCCACCGGCAGTGTGTCAGCCGCGACACCAGGTGCCAGCGAAACAGGTGCCAGCGAAACACCGACAGCGATCAAACTGACCAGCAGCAACCGTCGAACAGGTGCAATCCAATCGGTGGGCATAACGACAAAGTGTCCCGAGAAGAGAAGAGGTGCCATCAGCCGGTGGAGCAACCACCGTGGCTTGACGCCAAACCCCAATTTAGCTGCCGAAACAGACCATGGCGCCCCGCAATTGGCGGATTTCCGGCCCGCAACGCCCCGCGTCACCACAAAATCATTCAACTCGATGCCAATCGATGCCGATAACGATACTTGACTAATCCGATCATGTTTATAGAGTATCTCTAAATCATCGGTCCAGAACGAGGCAAAGTGCTATGTCTGCAGCCCGTCCCCTTCATCACCTGGCAAGCCATCCTGCCATGAGCGAGTCACCCAGCCGACCCGGTAGCCCCACGTCAGGCGACGAATCCAGCAACCGCCCGACGCTCAATGTCCTTTCGGATACCGAGCTGCGTGGTGCGCAGGCTGCCGATCCACCGCTGTATCCGACCGACGACTATCTGGCGGAGCTTGAACGTGAAAGTCAGCAACTCGAGAAGGCCACGCCGCAGGAAATTTTGAAATGGGCGGTCGATCGATACGCGCCCAAGTTCACGATGGCAACCGCGTTCGGCCCCGAAGGCATGACGATCATCCACATGCTGGCTTCGATCGCGCCGGAGACACCCATTTTTAATCTGGAAACGGGCTATCAGTTTCCCGAGACGTTGGAGGTTCGCGAGCAGGTCAAGCGACGATACGGGATCGAAGTCGAGTTTAAATATCCCGAACAAACGGTTGAACAATACGAAGCCGCCCACGGTGGTCCCGTTTACAAGACGGATCCGACGCGCTGCTGTGGTGATCGCAAATTGAAAGTATTGCACGAATCGGCAAAAGGCTGGCACGCTTGGGCCAGCGCCATCCGTCGCGACCAAAGTGAGTTCCGAGCCAAAGCGCCGATCGTCGGTTGGGACAACAAGTTTCAACTGGTGAAAATCAGCCCGCTGGCGAACTGGACCAAGAAAGAAGTTTGGTCGCTGATTACCGATGAGGACATTCCCTACAATCCGCTGCATGATCGGGGCTACCCGAGCGTTGGCTGTTGGCCATGCACGCGAGCGGTCTTGCCGGGTGAGGATGAGCGATCTGGTCGATGGAGTGGATTCAAGAAAACCGAATGCGGCCTTCACGACTGAGGTAAACCATGGTGATCTCAGCTCGCGTGCACTACGCCTGTTTGGCGATGATGGAACTAGCGATCCGGAACGACCAAAAGTCGCCGGTTGCGGTTCGTGAAATAACCGACCGTCACGGAATTCCCGGACCGTTCTTGGTGCAGATTCTGCGGACCCTTCGGACGAACGGATGGGTACAAAGCATTCGTGGCAGCCAAGGTGGGTATCGATTATCAGTCGACCCGACTCAGATCACGCTGCTGGACATTGCCGAGGCAGTCGGATGTCAGGACTCGGGTTGCCAAACCGAGGCGATCGAGTCGGAGGCGGGTCAAATGCTGCAAGTCCTTTGGGACGATGCCGCCGAAGCATCAAGGCAAATCCTGGCAGCCAACCGACTAAGCGATCTCGTCGAACGCTGCCAGCACGGTGACGAAACGATGTTCTACATCTAAAACATTTCGATCATGATGCCTGTTATCGTGGGCCAGGACCTGTCCTGGCACGAATCGGCTAGTACATGTTCTGGCTGACAAGCCGGCCAGCAAGAGATCGAAAATGCATCAGAGTGTCGTGTCCGACGATTGCATTCGATCCTGGTACGCGACCAGGCCGTGTAGGGCGTGATAGAGCACGCCGCATTCCAGATCGACGCCGTCACACTGCTGGAGAATCTCGCACAGTCGACGAACGCTACGCTGTACCCAAGGTTGCCGAAGCGTTTCATCGGATGCCGCGATCGCTAAAAATTCGACCATGTGGCCGGTCGTTCCCAATGATTCGCCTAAATCACGCGTCCATCCGGTGCGGTGCAGATACGAAGTCGAATACGAACCATCGGGGTTTTGATTTTGCTGGGCGATTGCAATCGCAACCTGGATCGCTTCGGCAGCTTCGGCCCACACGCCGGTGATCGGTTCACCGTCGGCACGCCGTTTGTTCAGTGCCATCGCAATCCCGATCAAACGATGAGTCCCGCCACACGCGCTGGTTTCCAAATTCTGCTGCAACTCCGACGCCAACAACAGTTCTGTGCTGTAGGTTTCTCCATCGCGCGCGATCCAGGACGCGG